>WQUS01000120.1 GCA_009781965.1 Bacillota bacterium
AGCCCAGGCCCGTAAAGTTATTAACCGTAAGCGATTTCTCGAAGAGTATGAGCGCACGGTTAATAACTTTACGGGCCGGCTTGATGCGAAAGCAGTAACGCGTGACCAGTAACCATAAAGGACAAATCATTGAGGAGGTCGGCGCAGATGATTAAAAACCGGCTGTATTATTACACGCGTAACCCGTCCCGGGACAATCGCACCAGTTTGGCCAGAGCGATAGACCTGTTGCTGGCGTTAATGTTAGTGTGGCTGCCGACGGCCCTGGCAATGAAAATAATGCCGCTCAGCCAGACCTGGTCAGGCATTTTAACGGTACCGGCGCTGGCGCTGGGCGCCGGGCTGGTCTTCTGGCAGCAGCGGCGTAAAAACAAATCCCGCCGCCAGCACCAAAATATTTGGTACTCCGCCCGTAAATGCAGACAAAGAATAAAACAGCTGGCCGCGCCGGAAGATTTTGCCCGGCTGGTAAAAGAACTATTGCAGGCCACCCTGCCGGTTACACGGTTGCAAGCGCCGGCGCCGGGCGGGGAATCAACCATATCCCTGCTTGGTTATCTGCGCCACCGCCAGGTGGGAGTCATGTGTATCAATCGCCAAACCGACGGGCAACCGATTACCGCCGCCGAGATCAGCAAGTTTTTTGCCGAGCTCAAACTGGCCCGGCTGCCTGCCGGCATCATCGTCACCACCGATTCTTTTGCCGATGACGCCAAGCGGTTGGTCAGCCGCCTGCGGGGACAAGTCCAAATCCATCTGCTGGACGGCGATGCGGTGCTGTATATGGCCAGGCAAGCCAAGCACCCTATTTTTCAGGATGAAAAATGGCCCGGGGAAAAAGAAAGCCGTCTCTCCGGATTGGCAGTGGCCCTTTCCATTAAGGAAAACCTGATGGTTTCCCGGCGGAAAGCCTGGTCTTTCCTGCTCTTAGGGATTAGTCTGCTGGTTATTTCAACCTGGCAAAGCGGGATTACCGAAACAATTTACCTGGCCGGCGGCATCGTTAATTTGTCAGCCGGTTTCCCGGGGCTGCTTCTGTCTTACCTGCACAGGTCCGAACCGTTTATGGACTGGCAATAAACCGCCTGAACAAATTTTTCCCGTTCAGGCGCCGCATCATACAAAATCAATCAATATTTGGTCCCAATACACTGGCAGAATTAACCTAAATAAAAACTCTTTTATCGGGTATAGCTCAATATAAAGGGGGTTGATATTTTGTCCAAGTCCCAAAAACCAACACTAACCCCGGCCCAGCTGGAATACCAAAGTTTTGCCCGGGCCAGAGAGCCAAAACGCCCGGTTTTGTTAAATTGTTTCAAGGCCTTTCTGGTTGGCGGTTTGATCTGCGCCATCGGCCAGGGCGTTTCCGAATTCTTTTTATGGCATTTTGATTTCACGGAAAAGACGGCAGGCAACCCCACGGTAGCGATGATGATCCTCTTTTCCGTCATTTTAACCGGCGTCGGCGTATACGATCATATCGCTCAATGGTCCGGCGCCGGTACCGCCATACCGGTCACGGGATTTGCCAACGCCATGAGTTCCGCCGCCATTGAGCACCGCAGCGAAGGACTTGTGCTGGGGGTAGGAGCCAACATGTTTAGACTGGCCGGTTCCGTGATTGTGTTTGGCACCTTTGCGGCGTTTATCGTCGCCTTGATCAAAACATTACTGGCTAAAGCGGGAGGGATGTGACAACAAGATGCGGCAGGGCCGCCAAACATGGCTGTTTAAAAACAAACCGGTGATTATTGCCGGCGCGGCGGTGGGCGGGCCCCACGAAGCCAAAGGACCGCTGGCCGCTGATTTTGATCTTTTGCATGACGACCTGTGGCTGGAAAAAGATAGTTTTGAAAAAGCGCAAACCAAAATGCTGGAGGAAGCTTGCGACATTGCCCTGGGCAAAGCCGGTCTGTCAAAACAGGATATCCGTTTTTTTCTTGGCGGGGACTTGCTGAACCAGATTATTTCCACCAGTTTTGCCGCCCGGACGCTGGCTGTTCCCTTTCTGGGCCTGTACGGAGCCTGTTCCACTTCGATGGAAAGCCTGGCTTTAGGCGCGTTAATTGTAGACAGCCGGGCCGGCGACCATGTACTCTGCGGCACGGTCAGCCATAACGCGGCGGTGGAAAAACAATACCGTTACCCCACCGAATACGGCGCCCAAAAGCCGCCCACGGCCCAATGGACTGTGACCGGCGCCGGCGTGGCTTTGTTAAGCGCAGACGGCGTCGGCCCCCGGGTCACAGCGGCCACTATCGGCAGAATAATGGACCTGGGGGTCAGCGACCCGTACAATATGGGCAGCGCCATGGCGCCGGCAGCGGTGGATACCATCACCGTCCACAGCAGAGATTTGCACATCTCCCTGGATGAATACGATTTAATTGCCACCGGCGATCTGGGACGCGTGGGGCACGGCATCGCCGGCGATTTGCTTAGCCGGCAAGGCATTAAATTTGCCTCCGGCAAATTCACTGACTGCGGCATTTTAATCTACGGCCCGGACCAGCCGGGCGTCATGGCCGGGGGAAGCGGCTGCGGCTGTTCGGCCACCGTCGCCTTCGGCCACATTATGCACAGAATCAGGAGGGGCGAACTGAAAAAGGTACTGCTTGTGGCCACCGGCGCTTTGCTGTCGCCTTTGTCTTATCAGCAACAAGAAAGCATTCCCTGTATCGCGCACGCCGTCTCCATCGAATACAGCCACTAGGAGTGAGCAAACTTGGCCATATATTGCTGGGCTTTTATTGTTGGCGGGCTAATCTGCGTAGTTGGACAGCTGCTGATGGATGTGGGCGGGCTTACCCCCGCCCATACCGCCAGTATCATGGTGGTTGCGGGAGCGGTACTGGCCGGTTTAGGGCTGTACGAGCCGCTGATTGATTTTGCCGGGGCCGGCGCCACCGTGCCCATCACCAGTTTTGGCAATTCACTGGTGCAGGGAGCGCTGGCCGAAGCAAGCAGAACCGGCTTGGTGGGCATACTGACCGGGATATTTGAAGTAACCAGCGCCGGCATATCCGCGGCCATTATTTTTTCTTTTATAGCCGCGCTATTATTTAAACCCAAAGGGTAAAACAAGTATAAAATAAACCAAAAGAATTAAGAAGGCGAAGGCAAATGAAATATTTGACGGTCTTGCTTGTGGCGGTAGCTTTCTTCAATGCCGGCTGTACATTGCAGAACAGTCCGGCTCAAAAACCACAGACCCAACAATCAGAGGGTCAACATAGCCAGGTTCAAAAACTACAGACCCAACAATCAGATGATCATACAGAGGCTCATGCGGCGCAGGAGCTACAACCGCAGACCCAGCCAGGGCCGGCGGCCGACCAAGCCGCGGCGGCTAACACCGCGCTAGCTGCCAAAAGCAAGGCGGCGGCTAAAAAATTAGCGGCAGTGGAAGACGCTGTGGTTGTGGTTTTAGGCAAAAATATCTCTGTCGACGTCAAGGTAACCGGTTTTAACCGGTTGCGATTGCCGGCCATCCGCCGGGAAGTGCACGCAAAGATTGCCCATATGGCGCCCGGCTATCGGGTTTTCGTAAGCACGGATAAAAAAATCTATTGGGAGCTGGAGCAGCTAAACAGCCAAATCCAACAGGGCGGAGACTCAGACGCGTTTAAAGAACTATTGGACAAAATCGATAAAAGGATGCGGGGCTGAAGCAAAAGCCCCGTTTTCCTTTTGGTTTAACTGGCAGCGCCAACAGCCTCAAGAACCACCGTTAAAGGTCCGGCTGTAAATTTTACATACAAGAAAAGGATTTTCAAGCAATAAACAGAAATAAATCTACACACCTTTATCGGTCCGTTTTACCGGACAGCTTGGCAAATATTTGCTATATCAGGGAGGGGAATTTTTATGCAAGTTGCGGCCTTCAACGGCAGTCCAAATAAGGAAGGCAATACCTATCACGCCCTCAAAACAGTCGCCGCGGAACTTGAAAAAGCTGGCATTGCCACAGAAATCATCCAGGTGGGCAATAAATTAATCAGGGGCTGTCTGGCCTGCGGCAAGTGCGCCAAAAACAAGAACGAAAAGTGCGTTACCGACGATGAAGTGAACCAATGGATCCAGAAAATCAAAGCGGCGGACGGCATCATTTTCGGCTCGCCCGTGCACTATGCCTCCATCGGCGCCACCATGAAAGCCTTTTTGGATCGGGCCTTTTATGTGGCCGGTGCAAACGGCAACCTGTTCAGACACAAAGTCGGAGCCGCCGTGGTGGCGGTAAGACGCACCGGAGGGATGACCGCCTTAGATCAGCTTAATCACTACCTGACCTACGCGGAAATGTTGGTCCCGACCGCAAATTATTGGAACGTAATCCACGGCGCCACGCCGGGGGAAGCGCTGCAGGACCTGGAAGGGATGCAAATCATGGGGCTCCTCGGCAAAAATATGGCCTGGCTGCTTAAACTGGTCGAAAACGGGAAGGGCGCCGTTCAAGCGCCGGCGCCGGAAGCCAAGGTGCGGATGAATTTCATTCGCTAGCAACCAGTATCTTTCTTACCGACCATCATGGAAAAACCGCCCTCATGGGCGGTTTTTATGTTGCAGAAAATATTATGTATTGGTAAACTTGGCGTGAGCTTTTTGAGCCAGCACCAAAAATTCATCTTCGTTAATCCGTTTAGTAGCAAGCAACTCTGACATTCTTAGCGCTGCATTGGCCAGTGTTCGGGAGGAAAGTATATATTCTTCCGCACTTGGATCTCTAAGTTTTATTTGAGTAACAGTGTCGTTAGTTGACGCTTTTGGATGGATGGATGGAACAGTGTCATCATTTGGCTCTTTTGAATTAATCGAGGTAACAGTGTCGTCACTTGGCGCTTTTGGTGGTATGGATGGAACAGAGTTCTCACTTGGCTCTTCTGGTTTTATCGAGCTAACAATGTCGTCACTTGGCATGTTTGGCTGGATGGATGGAACAAAGTTCTCACTTGGCTCTTCTGGTTTTATCGAAGTAACAATGTCGTCACTTGACGCGTTTGGTTGAATAGATTGAACAGAGCCATCACTTGGCGCCTTTGCTTCTGACGGCGGGACCAAGTCATTGGCAACGCCAAGGAGAAAATCGGTAGAGACCTGAAAATAATTAGCAAACATCCTGAGGGTATTGTAATCAGGGTTACGTCTGTTAACCTCATATTGGGCATATGTACTTCTGGACATATTGAAAATAACCGCTAACTGCGCTTGGGTTTGTCCGGATTTTCTCCTCAATTCCTTCAATCTGTCACCCAACATAAACCGATCTCCTAACATAAACGATCACCTCTTAAAACCAATTATAGTTGCATATGGCAACAGTTACAATAGATGTCGCGAGATGTCGCGCAGTTAAATATCGGTCTTTTGTGTTTCTATACGCAACATTACGCCTTTACTGCTAGGGTTGCAAATAGCAACAAAGCAAATCTGGCCGGCTTCATTCCACCAAGTCATTAATCACCGCACAGCACTCAGGCCAAGCATCCCAGTCATTAGTCTCATAACGCAACTGGAGAAATAAGGCCCCCGACAGCAGATAAAATACCGACTCTGCCGATCGCCCGGTAAGACAAGACAGGGCAAACCAAGCAAACCGGCGCCGGGCAAGAGGGCACCCCAAAAACCTGCCGTCGGACAAGCAACCGTCTGTCATTTGTTGCTGTCACTTATTATCAAAATTACGAATAAAATTACAAAGGAACATAAAAAGTAATGGAGGGGCTGTGCAATGAAACAATTTTGGCGCGACAAAGAATTTTGGCTGGACACCTTGGAACGGGCGTTTAAGACAGCAACCCAAACCGCTATCGCCGCCATTGGAACCGCGGAGGTAATCCATCATGTGGACTGGAAATTTGTTATTTCCACTGTAGCGCTGGCGACGGTTTTATCTGTACTGAGCTCAATCAGCAGCATGAGCATCACCGGCAGGAATAGAGCCAGCCTCCTGGCCAAAAGACTATCGGACAACTAATGAAACAAGTTTATTGATGCCTTACCGGATATTGACGCCTTACCGGAGACAGTTGCCCAAGCCGGATGAAATGCCAGCGGTCCGGCAAAACCAAAAGCCTCCGCATCAGGGAGGCTTTACTGCCAATGGCGGGAGTGTGTGAGAATCGAACTCACCTGGGACGGGATCGCCGCCCCGCGACTGGTTTTGAAGACCAGGGGAGCCACCAGGCCCCATCCACCCCCAAAAAGGGAACGTTTTGCCGAAAATAAGCGGTGCGTAACCTGCGGCAAAGTACGAGTTATTATATCAAACTCTCGATCCTTAAACAAGCGGCTTGTGTATACAATTCCATTGATTTTAAGCGCAAAATATAATAATCTATGATAGTAGATTTTGCACCGGCGAAATCAGCTCTTCCTAATGAAGGATCAAGAAGTATAAAAAAACAGGGCAGGAAATATACGCCGCTGCGTCGAATAAGTCTTGGGTTATCCTGGGTAGGCAATATTTACCGGCGCGGCCAATAAGGTTAGCGGGTGATAACAGTAGTGATTGGTTTTTTAAATGAGATAAAATATGAACTCGGCGTTGTGGAAAAGGAACTGCTGGCCGCCGTAAAATTCCCCGACCCATTGATGAGCGAGGCGGCTACCCATCTGGTCAGTGCCGGCGGTAAACGCTTGCGTCCTGCTTTTTGTCTGCTGGGCGGCAAGTTTTATCAGTTTGATCTGGATAAACTGCTCCCACTGGCTGTGGCATTGGAATTAATCCATATGGCTACCTTAATCCATGACGATGTGGTTGATTCATCAGCGACCCGTCGGGGCATACCTACAATAAAGGCCCGTTGGGGCAACCGGATTTCAACGCACTTAGGCGATTACATGTTTGGCAAATCGCTGGTTTTAATCTCGCAGTACCAGAACCCCCTCATCACAGCAGTGCTGGCTGATACCAGCGTCAGAATGAGCGAAGGGGAAATTGTACAAATTGCCACTTCTTTCAACACCAACCAGACGCTGCGGGATTATTTTTACCGGATTAACCGTAAAACAGCCCTTTTGATTTCCGCCTCCTGCAAACTGGGGGCGGTGGCTTGCGGCGCGCCTGAACCAATACGCCAGGCATTACACCGGTTCGGACACTATATAGGCATGGCTTTCCAAATTACCGACGATATCCTGGACATGACCGCAAAGCAGCTTAAACTGGGCAAGCCCATTGGCGGCGACCTCCATCAGGGGATTATCACCCTGCCGGCCATATATGCTCTGCATCACAGCCCGGCCAGGGAAAGGCTAAAACAAATCATTACCAACAGGAATAAAAGCGACGCGGATGTCCAGGAGGCCATCACCTTGATTGCCCGGTGCGGCGGGATGGACTACGCTTACAAAGTAGCCGAAAAATATATTGCCAAAGCTAAGGACGAGCTTAACGATTTGCCTGAAGTACAGATTAAAAAAGCCCTGCGGACCATGGCCGATTTCGTGGGGACCAGAAATTTTTAACTAATTTTTAAAAACCGGCGCGGATTTTTGAAAACCGGCACGGAGTTGATCTGGTGGATTATTACCCTGTTTTTTTTAAACTGGAAGGCAGAAAATGCCTGGTAATCGGCGGAGGCGGCGTGGCTGAACGCAAGATCCGGACTCTGGCCCGCTACGGCGCCGATATTTACCTGGTCAGTCCCCAATTAACGCCGGGCCTCCAGGAAATGTCCGACACCGGACGGATTCATCACCGTGCCGGTTTTTATCATGCCGCCGATTTGACAGACGCTTTCCTGGTCTTTTGCGTCACGGACGACCAGGACACCAATAACGCCGTAGCCGCGGACTGCGCGGCCAGAAACATCGCGGTCAATGTGGCCACCGACCCCGGCCAGTGCAGCTTTGTGGTTCCTTCGGTGGTGCGGCGGGGAGATTTCCAGCTGGCTATTTCCACCGGCGGCAACAGTCCGCATCTGGCCAAAATAATCCGTCAGGAATTGGAGCATCTCTACGGCCCTCAATTTGAAGAATTCACAGCCTTTCTGGGCCAGGTGCGCAAGCAGGTGCGGGAAACCGTCAGCGACCCGGCCAAACGCCGGCGCATCCTGAACAACCTGGTGGACGGCCAGACGCTGGACATACTAAAACAGGGAGATTTAGCCCAAGCGAAGGAGCGGGTGAAAAAATGTCTGTCCTAGTCATCGGCGTCAATCATAAAACCGCTCCGGTGGAAGTCCGGGAATTGTTGTCTTTCGCGGAACATTCCCTGGGCCAGTGGTACGAACGGTTGCTGGACCGTGCGGCAGTTTCCGGCTGCGTCATCGTCTCCACCTGCAACCGCACCGAAATTTACGCCCATACCGACGATATTGAAGCTGGCGCCGGCGCCATCCTGGACATGATGCAGCAAAAGTCCGGCCTGGACCAGGCGACGATTAAAAAATATACTTACGTGCTGGACCGGAGCAAAACCGTGCGCCATTTGTTCCAGGTAGCGGCCGGGTTGGATTCCATGCTGCTGGGCGAGACTCAGATCCTGGGTCAGGTCAGAACCGCCTACCAGCACGCCCACCGCCATGCCGCCACCGACAAGGTCATCAACACCCTGTTTAAGCGCGCTATTGAGGTGGGCAAGCGCGCCCGTACCGAAACCGGCATCGATCACCACGCCGTATCCATCAGCTACGCAGCGGTGGAAATGGCCAAACAGATTTTCGGCGATCTCACCGGCCGCTCGGTACTGATTATCGGCGCCGGCAAAATGAGCGAACTCACCGCCAGACACCTGGTGGCCAACGGCGTTTCCGGGGTCATCGTTTCCAACCGTTCCTACGAACGGGCCGTGGAACTGGCCGCTCAGTTTGGCGGTTTGGCGGTCACCTTTGACAACCTTTATCATTACCTGGAAGCGGCGGATATTGTGATCAGCTGTACCGCAGCCACCCACTATGTGCTGTACGCCGCCGGGGTGCGCCGGATTCTGAAGGAAACGCCGGGCAAGCACCTCATGCTAATCGACATCGCCGTGCCCAGGGACATTGAGCCGGATGTGCGGCTGCTGCCGGGGGTTTCTCTATACGACATTGACGCCCTGCAAAACGTGGTCGACAATAACTTAATGGAAAGAAAAAGGGCTGCCATTCAAGCCGAGGCTATTATTGAAGAAGAGGTACTGACATTCTCACGCTGGGAAAACACACAGTTTGTGGTCCCCACCATAACGGCGCTGAAAATTAAGGGCGAGGAAATCAAACAAAAGGAATTGACCAAGGCCTATAACCGGTTGGGTGAGCTGTCGGAACGGGAACGGAATATTATCAACACCATGGCCGGCGCCATTATTAACCAATTGCTGCACACACCGGTAACCCAACTGAAAGAGTTTGCCCTGACCGAAAAGGGGATCCTGTACAACCAAGCCATCAGCGAACTGTTCTGTTTGGCGGCATCACCCGGGCGACAGCCGGAAGAAATTACCGGCGCTGATCCTGAACCGGAATCACCGGCCCAATCCCTGGGACAAAGGTAATATCCGGCGAGAGCGAAGGGAGCCGCATTCCAGACCGCCCCAGGCAGGCAAAACAATGCCCTGAGCAATTTAGCGGTAGTTCATAAGCAAACTGTCCTTGCCGGGCAGCAACCAATGGGCAGGAGGCCGATATGCCAAAGGAAATAATCATCGGGTCGCGGGACAGCGAGCTGGCCATGTGGCAATCAAGCTGGGTGGCCGAGGCTTTGCGCCAGATCCAGCCGGAGCAAAACATCCGCATTAGGGGCATGAAAACCAAGGGCGATCATATCCTGGAAGTGGCCCTGGCTAAAATAGGCGACAAGGGACTATTTACCAAGGAGCTGGAAACAGCCCTGCTTAACGGTACCATAGACCTGGCGGTACATAGTATGAAGGACTTGCCTACCGGACTGCCCGACGGGCTGGTCATTGGCGCGGTATGCCGGCGGGAACAGCCGGGCGACGTGCTGATTTCCCGCACCGGAGTCGATCTGGACCATCTGCGGCCGGGAGCCCTGGTTGGTACCAGCAGTTTGCGCCGCCGGGCGCAGCTGCTGCATTACCGTCCCGATCTGCAGATGGTGGACATCCGGGGCAATCTGAACACCAGGCTGCGCAAACTGAAAGAACTGGAACTGGACGCCATTGTGCTGGCCTACGCCGGCATTAAAAGATTGGACTGCACAGACCTGATCACCCAGCATATTCCTTCCGAAATTTGTCTGCCGGCCGTAGGACAGGGCTCTTTGGGCATTGAATTGCGCGCCGGCAACGACTCAATAGGATCACTGGTCGCCCGGCTGGATCACCGGCCGTCCCGGATCGCCATTGAGGCCGAAAGAGCCTTGATGAAACGTTTGGAGGGCGGCTGTCAGGCCCCCGTCGGGGCGCTGGCCCAAGTGGAAAACGACACGCTGCGGTTAACAGGTTTAGTAGCGGAATTGGATGGCGCCAAGATCTTACGCCGCAACGTAACCGGGCCGGCTGCCGACGCCGCCGGACTGGGTAACCGGCTGGCCGAAATTTTACTGGCTGCGGGCGCGGCGGACATCATGCGCCGGGCGAGACGGGAGTATGGCGTTAATGACTAAAATAACGGATCGGCAAGAGATAGAACGGCAAGGAATAAAACGGCAAGGGATAGTGTACTTGATCGGCGCCGGCCCCGGAGACCCGGGCCTGATTACGGTGAAAGGGTTGGCCTGTCTGCAAACCGCCGACGTGGTGGTTTATGACCGGCTGGCCGGCGCCAGGCTGCTGGGACACTGCCGCCCGGACGCCCGGCTCATTTATGTCGGCAAACAGCCGGACCGGCATACCCTGACCCAGAATGAAATTAACCGTCTCTTGGTGCAGGAAGCCGCCGCCGGACACACAGTGGCCCGCTTGAAGGGCGGGGATCCCTTTGTTTTCGGCCGGGGGGGCGAAGAAGCCGAAGAACTGGCGCAGCACGGCATTCCTTTTGAGGTGGTGCCAGGCATTACCTCGGCTATCGCCGTGCCCGCTTACGCCGGCATACCGGTCACTCACCGGAACCATACTGCCACTTTGGCCATTATCACCGGCAACGAGGACCCGGAAAAAGAAGATTCGAACATTCAATGGTCCAAAATCGCCACCGGCGCCGGCACCCTGGTTTTTTTGATGGGCATGGGCAACCTGGCCGGCATCAGCAATAATTTAATGGCCCACGGCCGGGACCCCCAAACACCGGTGGCCTTGATCCGCTGGGGCACCCGTCCGGAACAGCAGACCCTGACGGGAGAGCTGGCAAACATCGCCGCCCTGGCCCAAGAAGCCAATTTTAAAAACCCCGCTATTATTATCGTCGGCGAAGTGGTCAAATTGCGGGAGCGCCTGCATTGGTTCGAAGATAAGCCATTGTTCGGCAAACGGATCCTGGTCACCCGCTCCCGGGAGCAGGCCAGCGCCCTGTCCCGGTCTATTGAGCAACTGGGCGGCGAGCCGGTGGAATTTCCCACCATCAGCATTAACGAACCATTTGATTACGCCCCCCTGGACCGGGCCATTGGCCGCCTGGCGGAATATCAATGGGTAATTTTCACCAGTGTCAACGGGGTTAACTACTTTTTCCACCGGCTGCGCCATCTGGGCGGCGATATCCGGGAGCTGCACGGAGCGGGCATCTGCGCCATCGGACCCCAGACCCGCGAGTTTCTGGAGCGTCTGGCCCTGCGGGTGGATTACGTCCCGGGCGAGTACCGGGCCGAAGAGATTGTCAGCGGTCTGCGCGGCCTAATCAAACCAGGCGACCTGGTGCTGCTGCCCCGGGCCGACATCGCCAGGCAGGCGCTGCCCGAGGGACTGGCCGCCCTGGGCGCCAGAGTGGACGAGGTAACGGCCTACCGCACCACCACCGGCCAGGGCAACGCTAAGTTGATAACAGACATGCTAGCCGACGGTGAGATAGACATCATCACCTTTACCAGTTCGTCCACCGTGCGCAACTTCGTGTCCCTGCTGGGAGCGGAACAGATCCCGGCTCTTACCGGCCGGGCGCTGGTAGCCTGCATCGGACCAATCACGGCCCAAACAGCCACCGAACTGGGATTGCCGGTCCATATCCAACCGCAAGCATATACTATCGACGGCTTGCTGCAAGCCATCCTGAGCTACCTACAACAAGGAGAATTGACATGATCAGCGTCAGCAGACTGCTCTGCGGAGCCAAGTATTTCGGGGACTCGCTGCGCTACAAAGCGGACTCGGGCGCCCAGCGCCACGGCGCCGCCGCGGCCCACGGTCCGGTAGTGGTATGGAATATGACCAAGGCCTGCAACCTGCGCTGCCTGCACTGTTACGCAGGTTCGGACGAACAAGTGACCCAGGATCAACTGACTAACACTGAAGCGAAAAAATTTATCGACCAGCTGGCAGATTTTAAAGTGCCGGTGTTGCTGTTTTCCGGCGGCGAACCGCTAACGCGGGAAGATTTTTTCAATCTGGCGGCATACGCCGGTCAAAGCGGCCTCCGGACCACCTTATCCACCAACGGCACATTGATCAGCCCGGCGGTGGCTAAAGATCTTAAAAAATTGGGCGTTAGTTACGTGGGCATCAGTCTGGATGGCATCGGTGCGGACAACGACCGGTTCCGGGGCCACAAAGGCGCCTTCGACGCCGCTCTGGCGGGCATCCGCGCCTGCCGGGCCATTGAACAGCGGGTGGGGCTGCGTTTTACCATCAACCGGCACAACTATCGCCAAATGCCCGATATTTTTAGACTGATCCGAGAGGAAGACATCCCCCGGGTTTGTTTTTACCATCTGGTTTACAGCGGCCGGGGCAGCGATATTCGCGCCGACGATCTCAGCCACGACGAAACCCGCGCCGCCCTGGACCTGATTCTGGAGCAAACCAAAGATTTCCACCGGCGCGGATTGGCCAAAGAGATTTTGACCGTGGATAATCACGCCGACGGGATCTATATTTACCTGTCGCTGCTCCGTTCCGATCCCGAACGGGCCGCCCGGGTACGGGAATTGCTGCAGATGAACGGCGGCAACCGCTCCGGCATCGCCATCGGCGCGGTGGACTGGGCCGGCAACGTGTACCCGGACCAATTTACCCGTACCCATGTGCTGGGCAATGTAATGGCCAGGCCATTCTCCGCTATCTGGCAGGATACCGGCCATCCAATTATGGGCGGACTGAAGGAGCGCAAACCTTTGCTTTCCGGGCGCTGCGCCTCGTGCCGCTGGCTGTCCATGTGCAACGGCAACTTCAGAGCCAGAGCCGAAGCGGTGTACGGCGACTTCTGGGCCCCGGACCCGGCTTGTTATCTGACCGACGAGGAGATTGCTCCATAGAAGATAGCGCTCCATAGAGAGAGCGCTCCATAACCGTACATAAACCAACCGGTAGAGGAGGTAAAATACTTGTACTACCCGACAACCAGGCCCAGACGCCTGCGCAGCAGCGCCAATATGCGCCGGCTGGTGCGTGAACACCACCTGCGGGTGGACGACCTGATTTACCCGCTCTTTGTAACCGCCGGCAGTCAGATCAAAACACCGGTGCAATCCATGCCCGGCGTATATAATCTATCCTTGGACCTCCTGCTGCCGGAAGTGGAAAAAACAGTACAGCTGGGCATCCCGGGTATTTTACTGTTCGGAATCCCGGAAACCAAGGACCAGGTTGGCAGCGGCGCTTACGATCCCAACGGCGTCGTCCAGCAGGCAGTACGGGCGATCAAAGATAAATACCCGGAGCTGCTGGTGGTCACCGACGTCTGCCTCTGCGAGTACACCGACCATGGCCACTGCGGTATTGTGCGCGACGGTACAGTGCTTAACGATCCCACCCTGGAGCTGCTGGCCCGGACCGCTCTGTCCCACGCCCAAAACGGCGCCGACATAGTGGCCCCTTCCGACATGATGGACGGCCGGGTTCAGGCCATCCGGGAAGCCCTGGACGAAAGCGGTTATGAAGAAACACCGGTCATGTCATACAGCGTCAAGTATTGTTCGGCCTTCTACGGGCCATTCCGGGAAGCGGCCGGCTCGGCGCCCCAATTCGGGGACCGCAAAACCTATCAGATGGACCCGCCCAATGTGCGGGAAGCCCTGCGGGAGGCGGAACAAGATATCGCCGAAGGGGCGGATATCCTCATTGTCAAACCGGCTATGGCCTATATGGACATTATTGCCGCGGTGCGGAAAAATTTTCTTCTGCCGGTGGCGGCCTACAACGTCAGCGGCGAATACGCCATGGTCAAAGCCGCCGCCCAAATGGGCTGGATTGACGAACAAAAGATCACCATGGAAATGCTTAGCGGCCTGAAGCGGGCCGGCGCCGACATCATCATTACCTATCACGCGCCGGACGCGGCCCGGTGGCTGCAAGAATAAGTTACTGGTCACACGTTACTGCTTTCGCATCGAGCCGGCCCGTAAAGTTATTAACCGTGCGCTCATACTCTTCGAGAAATCGCTTACGGTTAATAACTTT
>WQUS01000121.1 GCA_009781965.1 Bacillota bacterium
TCCGGCGGCTGCTGGGTGATGGATTCACGGGTCTGGCTGGCGGTGGTAACCGTTACGGATGATGGCGCGGGGCAGCTGGTGGCGACGGTGGCTTATCCGGACGGCCTGCCGCTCTTTGTCAATCGCTTTTGCCGGCCCGGCGGCGGCAGTTGCAATGCCCTGATTAAAGCGGCGAGTATGTGTAAGATGTTCCAGATTGTCCAACAGGGTACGCAGTTTTTTCTTTAGCTAAAGAAGAATAATATTAAGGTTTGTTAGTACTCAAAGTGAATACGGCACGCCAAACCGTTAACCGGAAGCGACTTCTCAAAAGAGCATGAGCGCACGGTTAACTCGAGGTTCGAAGTTCGAGGTTCGAGGTTCGAGACTATTCAGTGTGTGCTGAACAATACCTTATAAACTCCTGCGGGAGTTTTCTTTTTATCCTTTAGGTAAGTGCCGGCCATCTGTATGGCCGGCACTTACCGATCGTTATGTTGATTACCGCTCATCTTTCACTTATTAAACCTACCAAACATATGATATGAGTGAGAAAATATCCCTGCGGAGGGGTTGATTTATTGAATAAGGATATAATTCCCGCAACTTTTCCGGGACCGGCGCCGGACCCGGCGCCAAGAGCGAGCTTTTCCGCCGGCGATCAGGCGTCGCTGTTCAGTGCGGCTGCAGCCGCGCCTGACGGATTACTGACGATTATTATGCTGACGAACAATATTATCCTGACAGTAGGGGGGCCTCTTGTGATCGCCCCCAACAAGATCATTATGCTGGCCGGGAATTACACTCTGACCCAAGCCGTGACAATGCAACCCACTGTTAGTGTGGTCGGCCCGGGAAATTTGACCATCGATGGTGTTACCATCACCCATATACCCGGACAAACCGGCTCCGGTGTGTATATGGCTCCTAACCCTAACACTGGCGCCGTAGGCGCGCTGACCATGAATAACGGTTTGATCACCGGCAATACAACCACTACTTACGGCGGCGGTGTAAGTATAACCGGCGGAACATTTACCATGATCAACGGCGCCATTACCAACAACCGGGCGGATCGAGTGGGCGGCGGGGTATATATAGGTTTCGGAACCTTTGATATGCGGGGCGGGCAAATTTCCAGCAATCAAGCCACCGGCGTCGGGACGTCGATCAATACAGGATTTGGCGGCGGGATACACAGCACCGCAAGCGACATTACCATGACCGGCGGCGTTATCAGCAACAATAGCGCCGCCCGGGATGGCGGCGGAATCTGCCACTACTCCCTATTTCCCATTAGTATCGGCGGCAATGCGTCAATTACCGGCAATACTGCCGGCAGATCCGGCGGCGGGATCTGGGTTCCCCATGATAACTTGGCTAACTTCACTGTCGGGCCGGCCGTGTTATTTGCCAACAACAGTGCTTCCACAGTCACAAACCGCAACCCGGCTGACGACGCCGTTTATTTTAGGAATATCCTGGGTAGTCGCTGGACCGCACCGTTGACCCAAGGTTATAACAATTACGACATTGGCTTTGAAGACCAGCCGGCTGGTTTCGGTGTGTACGTAGCTAATATAAGAGCTAATAAGAGCGCCATTGGCGCGGCTTTGCCGGCTCAGCCATTTCAATTCGGCCTCTTCGATCATAACGGACGACTAGTTACTGTTGCAACTAATGTAGGCGGGACAATTGTTTTTCCGCCTGTCCATTTTGCCTGGTACTATCGCTATCCTTACACTATCCGTGAGCTGACTCCCTCGGGCAATGGCTGGATCACAGACGGCAGGATTTACCAAGTGTACATCGGGATCTATATGGGTGGCATGGATTTTACTGATACCAGCGTTGAGTACCCGCAAGGTATTCCGAGCTTTGTTAACAGATACTCAGCCGCGCCGGCAGTTGTAATCCTTACCGCCAGGAAATCCGCCGTGGGGGCGCCGCTGCCCAGCGGGCGCTTCAGCTTTGGCGTATTTGACGGGAGCGGCAACCTGATTACCAATGTTGTCAAAGACGCCTCCGGGGAGCTAACCTTTTCCGGCATCACCCTTAACGCGCCCGGGGTATATAACTACACCATCCGGGAGTTGACCCCATCCGGCGATGGCTGGACCACTGATAGCACCAGCTATCCCGTAACCGTCACGGTTACCGATAACAACATGGGCCAGCTGGTAGCCAGTATTACCTACCCGGAAGGCGAGCCTGCATTTGTCAACACCTATAGCGCGGCGCCGGCGGAGGTGGACTTCGCCGTCACCAAAACCGCTTTGGGCGCACCCTTGCCGGACGGAGGCTTCTACTTCGGGCTATATGACGAGAGCGGCGACCTTATTGCCACCGCGGCCAACAACGCTTCCGGCTTCGTCTCCTTCCCCACTGTTACCATTATCGCACCAGGGGTTTACCACTACACGATCCGGGAGTTGACCCCCCCTATTAACGGCTGGGCGATAGACGGCAGCATCTACCCGGTCACCGTCACCGTCACCGATAACAGCGCGGGCCAGCTAATCCCCAGTATCGACTACCAAGGGGGCGCCATTGGCTTGCCCAACTTTGTAAACATCTACTCCGCGCGCGCCGCGGAACTAACCCTCAGCGCCACCAAACTGGCAGTGGGGGCGCCCCTGCCAGCCGGACGCTTCGACTTTGGCGTGTTTGACCAAAACGGCAACCTTATTGCTGTCGCGGCCAACGACGGGGCCGGCAACGTGAATTTCCCCACCGTTACCTTTAGCGCCCCCGGCCTTTACAATTACACCATCCGCGAGATCTCCCTGAGCATGGGCGGCTGGACGGTAGACAACACAGTCTACCCGGTGATCATCCGGGTGACCGATAACGGCTTGGGCGAACTGCTCACGGCGATTAGCTACCCGGAGGGTGTACCCAGCTTTACCAATAGTTTTAGCCCCATTCCCACCTCCGATATCCTGGTGGTATTCAAGAAATTACTGGGCTGGAATCATCCGGAGATCCCCTTCACCTTCGGCCGGTTTGACGAAGGCGGCAACCTGATTGACACCGCCCAGAATGTGGGCGGCGTGGTAGAGTTTGCGCCGCTCACTTATACCGCAACAGGAGTTTACAACTATATCGTACGTGAACTCACCCCATCCGGTAGCGGCTGGGCCACGGACAGCAACCTTTACCCGGTGACGGTCACCATTACCCAGGAAAACGGCCAGCTGATCAAAACAATCACTTATCCGGATGGCCAGCCGACTTTCATCAACCGCTACGCGGCAACCCCGGCGGAAGCAGTGGTTACGGCGAGCAAAACCGCCCTGGGCGCTACTCTTGTATCCGGCGAATTTACCTTCACCTTGTTTGATCAAGAGGGCAGTCCCGTGGCTAAAGGGACCAATGACGCTGCCGGCAACGTAATCTTCCCGCCCATTAACCTTAGCGCGCCGGGATTATACAACTATACGGTGAGCGAAACCGACAGCCCGGCCGGTTGGACGCCGGACCCAGGGACCTTCCCGGTGCTTGTCACTGTTACCGATAACCAGGCGGGCCAGTTAGTGGCAACTGTCAGTTACCCGGCAGGCCTGCCCGGCTTTACTAATGTTTTTAGCCCGGCGCCCGCCAGCGCCGGCGTGGTGGTCTTTAAGAAACTGCTTAATTGGGACCGCCCTGAGGTTCCGTTTCTCTTTGGCCTTTTTGACCTCAATGGTGATCTCATCTCCACCGTGCAGAGCGCCGGCGGCGTGGTAGAATTTCCACCGCTTACTTATCCGGAACCGGGAGTTTTTAACTATGAGGTGCGGGAGCTGAGCCTTGCCGGCGCCGGGTGGCTCCCGGACGGCGGAAGTTACCCGGTGTCGGTTACTGTCAGCGCCGCGGGCGGGGAACTGGTCGCTAACGTCAGCTACCCGGGCGGGCAGCCGACTTTCGTTAACATCTACGCCCCGACTGCGGCGCAGGCGGCTATCGCGGCGCACAAAACCGCTGTGGGCGCTCCTCTGGCCGCCGGCGATTTTGTTTTCGGTGTGTTTGACAGCAACGGCATCCCGGTGGCCAAAGAAGTCAATGATGCCGACGGAGAGGTGTCCTTCCCGGACCTTACCCTCACCTCGCCCGGAGTATATGACTACACAGTGCGCGAGACTGCCGCTCCTCCCGGCTGGAGCCTGGACGCAACTGTTTATCGCGCTGTAGTGACCGTGAACGATAACGGGATGGGGCAGCTGATCGCGTCGGTCAGCTACCCGGACGGCTTCCCCGGGTTTACGGACACCTTTGCGCCGGCCCCGGCGGAGCTGCTGCTGACAGCGACTAAAACCGCGGTTGGCGCGCCTCTTTTAGCCGATATGTTTAGCTTCGCCGTGTTTGACACTGTTGGCAATCCGCTGGTTTCCGCTGTAAACGACGCTGCCGGCAATGTGGCCTTCCCGGCTATTGAACTTCCCGGGCCGGGAGTGTACGACTACACGGTGCGGGAGACCGGCTCGCCTGCCGGTTGGACCGCTGACACAACTGTTTACCCGGTTGTGGTCACTGTGACCGATGACGGAGTTGGGCAACTGATCGTAGCGGTCAGCTACCCGGAGGGTTTCCCTGAGTTCACGAATACCTTTGGGCCGGCCCCGGCGGAACTGCTGCTGACCGCGCATACAACAGCGGTTAATGCGCCTCTGGAAGCGGGCATGTTTACCTTTACTGTGTTTGACAGTAACGGCAATCCGGTGGCTTACGCTACCAACGATGCTGCTGGCAATGTGGCCTTCCCGGTTATGGTGTTCACGGCAATCGGGGTGTATGACTACACGGTGCGGGAGACCGGCTCGCCTGACGGCTGGCTTCCGGACACAAGGGTTTTTCCGGTGCTCGTTACCGTGAGCGATAACGGGTCGGGGCAACTGGTGGCGACGGTGACTTATCCGGACGGTTACCCCAGCTTCACGAACACTTTCGTGGGGCCGGAGCCGCCAAAGCCGGCGACGGCGACGGTTGAAGCCTGTAAGCGGCTTTGCGGCGCGCGCCTGTGCGGGGATGATTTTACCTTCGGACTGTTTGATCAGCATGGCCATGAGGTCGCCAGAGCTACCAATGACCGGTGCGGTAAGATTGTATTCCCGGCAGTGACCTTCGCCCAACCGGGCCTGTTTAACTACACGGTGCGCGAGCTGAATCAATCCGGCGGCTGCTGGATGATGGATCCGCGGATCTGGCCGGTGACGGTGGCCGTTACGACTGTTACGGATAACGGCGCGGGGCAGCTGGTGGCAACGGTGACTTATCCGGAGGGCCGGCCGCTCCTGGTCAATCGCTTTTGCCCGCCCGCCGCCGGAAGATGCAATGTCCTGATTAAAGCGGCGAGTATTTGTAAGATGTACCAGATTGTCCAACAAGGTACACAATTCTTTCTTTAGACAAAAAGGGATATCATTCAGGTTTGTTAGTACTCAAAGTGAATACGGCACGCCAAACCGTTAGCCGTAAGCGATTTCTCGAAAGAGCATGAGCGCACGGTTAACGGTTTGGCGTGCCGCTTGATGCTGAACAGTACCTTAATAAACTCCTGCGGGAGTTTTCTTTTTATACCGGCACCACCGGCAGGCCGTCTTCCTCCCGCCGGCGGGAGTCTTCTTCCACCAGGTCGCGGATGCGCCGGTCCGTGAGCATGAGCTGCCAGGCTTGTTGTACGGTGTGAATAAACTTTGCTTCCAATGTATAGTGAGCTGTAATCAGCGGACACTGGTAGGGGAGCTCCATTGTTTCGTAGAGCAGCTGCAGTCTGCCGTCCCGGTGCAGGTGCGGCGCCAGGGGGAAAAAACGGCAGGCCAGGGGACGCATGTCCCGGGGGCAGGCGCCGTTGCAGCGCACAAAATAAACCGGTTTCGGCCAGGAAAGCGGAAAATCATAATCAGCCGGGTCCTGCTCCTCCCAGAGCAGCCAGTCTTCACTGCGGGTGAACATAATTTCTTCCCCCGGGAAAAGGTAGGCGCCCAGGTTGTCTTGTTTGCCGGGCTGGCAGCAGATGCTGCCGCACAAGTCGCCGCAGTTGCTTTTCAGCGGGGTGGGAGCCGCGGTAAGGCGGTAGAGAAACTGATAATCCAGGCTCATGATACATTTCTGTTTTCGTCAGTTTTGTCGGGGTTGCTTTCAAAAACATGGTGGTACTGTTCCAGAGTCATCAGCACCGCCCGGGGCTTGCTGCCTTCAAAGCCGCCCACGATGCCCCGGCGCTCCATAATATCCACCAGTCTGGCCGCCCGGGAGTAGCCGACGTGCAGCCGGCGCTGCAGCATGGAGATGGAAGCAGTGCCGCTTTCAATGAATATTTTAGCCGCCTGAGGCAGCAGCTCGTCGTCATCGTCGGTTTCCGTCTTTGCCATATCGCCCGGTTGGGCCTGCAGTACTTCCTCGTTATAAACCGGTCTGGCCTGGTCCTTTAAAAAGTCCACCAGGTTTTCCACTTCTTTGTCCGAAAGGAAAGCGCCCTGGACCCGGACCGGCTTGGCGGCGCCCACGGGGAAGAACAGCATGTCGCCCTTGCCCAGCAGCTTTTCGGCGCCGCCCATATCCAGGATGGTGCGGGAATCCGTCTGGCTGGAGACCGCGAAAGATACCCGGGAAGGAATGTTGGCTTTAATCAGCCCGGTGATCACGTCCACCGACGGCCGCTGGGTGGCCACCACCAGGTGCATGCCGGCGGCTCTGGCCATCTGGGCCAGCCGGCAAATGGAGTCTTCCACATCGGCCGGGGCCACCATCATCAAATCGGCCAATTCGTCGATAATCAGGACAATGTAAGGCAGCGGCGTTTGCCCCGGCTCCACTTCGAATTCACCAAACAGGGCGTTGTAGCGGGTGATATCCCGCACTCCCGCGGCGGCGAAAAGATCGTATCGGGATTCCATCTCCCGCACCGCCCAGCGCAGCGCCCCCGCCGCTTTTTTGGCGTCGGTGACCACCGGGCTTACCAGGTGGGGGATGTCGTTGTAGTTGGTCAGTTCCACCATTTTGGGATCCACCATCAGGAATTTAACCTCATCCGGGGCCGCCTTGAAAAGGATGCTGCAGATCAGGGTGTTGACGCACACGCTCTTACCCGAACCGGTGGCCCCGGCGATGAGCAGGTGGGGCATTTTGGCCAGATCGGACAGGATTGGCGTGCCGGCGATGTCCTTGCCGAAGGCCACGGTCAGACGGGAGGAGGAACCGGTAAATTCTTTGGTTTCCAGTAACTCGGCCAGGGTCACCATATCCACTTCGATGTTGGGCACCTCAATGCCAACCGCCGCTTTGCCCGGGATCGGCGCTTCGATGCGCACCCCGGTGGTGGCCATGCCCAAGGCGATATCATCGGCCAGGCTGACAATCCGGCTGACCTTGATGCCGGGCGGAGGCTGCAGTTCGTACCTGGTGATGGCCGGTCCGGCCGATACGTTGATCACTTTGGCTTTGATGCCGAAACTCTCCAAAATTTGTTCCAGTTTGGCGCTCCGGCTGGTGATCTCCCGCCTGGCTTTGTTGCCGCCGCTGTTTTGCGGCGTGTTTAAAATGGTCAAGGGCGGCAGGAGATATTCTTTACCGTTAGGTAGGCTTTCTTTGGGGGCGTCGGGAGATTGCGCCGTATTTGCCGTGCTCCCTGCTTTCGGCGGCTCTGTTGCAGTCTCCTCAGGCGCCGGTTGGGCGGCGGGGGAGGCCGCGGCCGGTTTAACCGGCGGCAGAACCGGTATTTCCGCCGTAAACTCTGCCGATTCATCCAATTCCCGGCGGGCTGGTTTGTCTGGTTCGCTGTCCGGCTGGCTGTCGTCGTCCACCTCCACGAACAGGAAGTTGGCGCACAGGTGCCACAGCCGCAATACCGCCCCTTTGATCCTCAACCAACTGTTTACCAATAAATCTTTCAGGTGGCCGCCGCTAAAGAGGACCGCGCTGGCGATGAGCAGGATGGCCAACACTATATATGTGCCTACGGCGCCGAAAGCGTACATAAAGGCGTAACCAAGCAGAGCGCCGGACAGTCCGCCGCCTTCGCCCCGCAGGCCGGCGCTGAAGTATTCCGGCAGGGGCACATGGCGGTGCAAAAAGATTTGCATGGTGCCGAAAAGTATGACCAGCCCCCAGAACCGGGCATTAGCCCGCCATTTTTTGTGACGCAGCAGCATCACCCCGGTTAAAGCCAGGATGAGCAATAACACTACATATCCTTTGCCGCTGATCATTTGCATGCCTTGTTTGGTCAGCAGGCCTACGGCGCCCACCGCATTGGTAAAAATAGCGGCCAGCCCGATTAACGACAGTGCGATCAAGGCAAGGCCGGCCAGGTCTCTTTTAAAGTTGTTGCCCGCAGGCGGCGTAGTTTTTCTTTGGTCGAGTTTAGCCAAACCGAGCCCTCCTGTACCGAGGAGAAAATAATCGAAAAAACGCTCACAAAACTCTCAAAGGAAGCTTACCATAAAGTGGGCGCGAGAGCAAGCCACAGCCCGTTTTACTGTTGAATAGTGAATGTAAAATTTTTTTTGTTTTACAGAAATATTTGCAGGAATCAATAATATTAAGTCGAAGTAGATAAGTGAAAACTTCCGCCTTTTTTATTATACTCTATTGTTTTTTTGAAACTCCTATGCGGGTTTCTTTTTTTTTGCCTCCGCGCCTCAGCAGCAGGATGCCGGTGAGGCCAATGATCATCAGCAGCAAGCTGACTACTTGAGCCATCTTGAGGGGGCCCAGCATTAAACTGTCGGTGCGGATGGACTCCACACAAAACCGGCCTGCCGAATATAAAATCAGGTACAGAAAGGCCACTTCCCCCGTCGCTTTTTTATGGGGCCAATAAAAATAAAGCAATAAGAATACGATCAGATCCCAGAATGATTCGTAAAGAAAGGCGGGGTGATAATAATTGCCGTCGATAAACATTTGATTCTTAATAAAGGCAGGAAAATGACTGATGAATTGCTCCGAAACAATGCCGCCGTGAGCTTCCTGGTTAATAAAATTGCCCCAGCGGCCGATGGCCTGGCCCAGGATTAGGCTGGGCGCCGCAATATCGGCGATTAGCCAGGGTGAAAGATTATGCCGCCGCACGTAAAAGAAACCGGCCAGCAACCCGCCCAAAATACCGCCGTGGATGGCCAGCCCGCCATGCCAGATGGCCAGGGCGGAGAGAGGGTTACCGCGGTAAAGGTCCCAGGAGAAAATAACATAATACAACCGGGCGCCGATAATGGCGGCAGGGATAATGAGAACGGCCATGTTCAGGATGTGGTCCGGGTTAATATTATTTCGTTTCGCCCGGCGGTAAGCCAGGGTTATGGCGGTGGCAAAAGCGACGGCCATAATGACGCCGTACCACCTGATTGACAATGGGCCGATGGTCAGGGCAACCGGGTTGATCATTTTGCTACCTCCATATAAATAGCTAAACCGATTTGGAGCAGCAGAATCAGGGGCAAACCGACGGTAAACCGGCGGTGCAGCGTTTTGTGGCGGAAGAAGTACATACCCAAGAGCGCGCCGACGGAGCCTCCGACCAGAGCCAGCAGGAACAGGTGTATTTCGGCAATCCGCCTTTGCCCATAGCGAGCCAGCTGTTTGTCCAAACCGAAAATACAAAAGGCAAGGATATTAATTAAGGCCAGATAAATAAACGTATTGTTCACTTCCTCATTTATTACCCAATGTACAATCAACATTATCAGTTGTCAAGAATATAATGGTGTAAGTATTTTTAAAATTTTCGCCGATGATAAAACTTTATGTCTAGTGGTGATTAGCAGTGCTTAGAAAAAAAATAAAATATCACGGCAACCTTTTGCCTGATACCGGCAAAAGCGGTGCGGCTTTAAAGTGTTTTCTTCCGTGCCTGCCCCGGCCATGTATTTGTCGGGGCCCAGCCGGTCCCACCGGACCTGCGGGGTTGCCGGGGACGCCGGGCCCAACTGGCCCGGCCGGTCCGCCAGGATTACCTGGTGTGACAGGGCCAACCGGGCCGGCCGGGCCGTCAGGGCCGCCGGGTGTAGCCGGACCAACCGGTTTGGCCGGACCGGCGGGATTGCCTGGTGTGACAGGACCTACCGGTCCGGCCGGTCCGTCAGGATTGCCTGGTGTGACAGGACCTACCGGTCCGGCCGGTCCTTCTGGGCTGCCGGGTGTGACAGGGCCTGCCGGCGCCCAGGGTTTGCAAGGGGCAACAGGCCCGGAGGGAAGCGCCGGTCCTCAAGGTTTTCAAGGGAGCATTGGTCCCACAGGTCCCCGGGGACCGCTAGCAGCCGTGATACCTTTTTCCATTTCCAGTCCAAGTGTTTACCTTGATACCGATGCGCTGGGTGATCCGTATTCAATTGCTTTTATGGGATTCGAAGCAGATTCGCAGTACACAGCTCTATTGGAAGGCGAGTGGGCTACCGGAACCTTTACTGTCCCGCAGGATGAGGATATAGGCCCATTATTTATTATGCCCTATAACAGTATATTAAGAACTGTCTATGTTTTATTCTCCACTGCCTGGGACGTGACCTTTGAGGCAGGCGCCATCATCAAGCCCTTTGTATGCCTGGCTGTTTCAAGTACGGAGGATTATGTTTTTACTATTCTGCAAAATACCATGACTTTCACGGATACCTATACAGGCAGCACGGATTATCCGGCATACACCAATAGAAGCGGTTTTTTAACCAATTTAAATATTGCCATTCCGGAGGGTACGCTGGTGGCGATTGTGGCGGGAATAATGGCCGAAAATACTATGGATGGGGCCGCCAACAATTTTTTGGTTAGCGGCGGTCTTTATTTGGAATAAGCAGCAATCCAAAGGAAAAGAAAGTTAGGCTGACCGCACATGATATGCCGGTGATTAAATTTTATGTATAGTGGTGATTAACAGTGTTTAGAAAAGATATTAGGGGTCAGAGTAGTTTTTTTAATAGCCTGCCCATCTGCTCGCCAGGTCCTCCAGGCCCGGCCGGACCGACAGGGTTGCCAGGTGTGGCTGGCCCGGCCGGGCCAGCCGGCCCGCCAGGTGTGGCTGGCCCAACAGGGTTGCCAGGCGTGGCTGGCCCGCCGGGATTGCCTGGTGTGACAGGCCCAGCCGGACCGTCGGGGTTACCTGGTGTGACAGGCTTACCAGGCCCGACCGGTCCGGCAGGGTCGATTGGTGGGACGGGGCCGGCCGGGCCGGCCGGGCCCTCAGGGTTGCCTGGTGTGACAGGTCCGACCGGACCAGCTGGTTTGGCTGGCTTGCCTGGTATTACAGGGCCTACCGGTTCCCAAGGTTTGCCAGGAGATCTTGGTTCCACAGGTCCTACAGGCGCTTATGGCCCGTTAGCACCTGTAATTCCTTTCTCAATTAGCAAAGATGGCGCTTACATTTTTACCGATGTACTGGGAAACCCGTTAGAAATTGCCTTTGCGGGGTTCGGAGCAGGTTCTCCGGGCACAGATCTTTTGGAAGGCGAGTGGGCTACCGGAACCTTTACTGTTCGGCAGGATATGGATATGGGCCCATTATTTATTATGCCCCGTGACGGCATATTAAGAGCGATCTATGTTTTATTTTCCACTTATGGATACATTATCTTTGAGCCAGGCGCCATTATCCAGCCCTTTGTATGCCTGGCGGTTTCCAATACGAATGATTTCGTTTTTACCGTTCTGCAAAATACCATGACTTTTACGGACACCTATGTGGGGAACGGGGAATATCCGCCACATGTCAATAGAAGAGGTTCTTTAACCAATTTAAATGTGGCTGTTCCGGAAGGTACGCTGGTAGCGATTGTCGCCGGCATTATGGCCCAAAATATTACGGATATGGTCCACGGCACTTTCCTGGTTCACGGCGGTCTTTTTTGGGAGTAAGCACTTGGCCGGCAAAAGGAAAATTTGGCATGAAGATCGGCGGCGGCACTGTGAAAATTGAAAATGATTGGGATATGTAGGGCCTTGAGCGGCGTCTAAATATTATGTACAGTGGTGATGAACAGTGGTTGGGAAAAAGATAAAATATCGCAGGCATCTTTTGAGTTTTACTTGTCGAGGTCCGGCCGGCCCGCCAGGTCCGCCGGGGCTGCCTGGTATGCCAGGTCCGGTCGGCCAGACCGGGCCGCCTGGGCTACCCGGTGCGCCAGGTCCGTCCGGGCCGTCCGGCCCGTCGGGGCTGCCTGGTGTGACAGGCCCGTCCGGTTCGGCCGGCCCTTCGGGGCTGCCTGGTGTGACAGGCCCGTCAGGACCGTCCGGCCCGCCAGGATTGCCTGGTGTGACAGGGCCCACAGGCCCGGCCGGGCCGACCGGGCTGCCTGGCGTAACAGGACCTGCAGGCGCCCAAGGTTTGCCAGGGGCAACAGGCCCGACGGGAGCCACGGGCCTCCAAGGTTTGCCAGGGGACCTTGGCCCAACAGGCCCTCAGGGTCCGAAAGCAATGATGATTCCTTTCGCGATTGGCAAATATGGCGTTTACCTTGGAACCGATGTCCTGGGCAATCCGTTAATAATTGCTTTCTCGGGGTTCCAAACAGAGGCTGAGGAAACATATCTTTTGGAAGGCGAGTGGGCTGCCGGAACCTTTGCTGTCCGGCCGGATATGCAAATAGGCCCGTCGTTTATTATGCCGCGTGACGCCATACTAAGAACCGTCTATGTTTTATTTCACACGGTGTATGACATTACTTTTGAGGCAGGCGCCATCATCCAGCCCTTTGTATGTCTGGCCGTTTCCAATCCGGAAGATTTTATTTTTACCATTCTCCCCGATACCCTAACCTTTACGGATACCTATACAGGCGGCGTGGATTATCCGCCACATGCCAATAGAAGTGGTTCTTTAACCAATTTGAATATCGCTGTTCCGGAAGGTACGGTGGTAGCGATTGTAGCAGGCATTATGGCCCAAAATATAACGGCCGCGGTTAACGGCAAGTTCTCCATCAGCGGCAGTCTTTTTTTTGAGTAAGAGATCATTGAATAAGTAATCAATTGAATAAGAGATCAATTGAATAAGAGATCAATCAAATAAGAGATTAATGGAAGGATAGTTTTGGCGCTAAGATCGGCGGTGACACAATCAAAATCAAAATAGTTGGGATGTTTTGTAACCGAAGTGCTGTTTTAAAATATTATATAGTGGTGATGAAAAGTGCTGAGAAAAAAAATAAAGTATCATGGCCAATTTTTAAGTGCTCCAACTAAATCGCGTTTGCGCAGTTCAAGGTGCTTTTGTCCGTGCCAGCTGGGGTTATTTGTCGGCAGATGTCCGGCCGGCCCCCCGGGCCCGGTTGGTCCGCCAGGTCTGCCAGGTCCGTCAGGTTTGCCCGGACCGGCCGGTCCAGCCGGTCCGTCGGGGTCGCAGGGTGTGCCGGGTCCGGCGGGAGCAGCCGGACCGCCAGGGTTGCAAGGCGTGCCCGGTCCGGCGGGAGCAGCCGGACCGCCAGGGTTGCAGGGCGTGCCTGGTCCGGCGGGAGCAGCCGGTCCGCCAGGAGCCCAGGGCGTGCCTGGTCCTTCCGGACCGGCCGGGCCGACAGGATTACAGGGTGCGCCAGGCCCCGCAGGTCCGGCTGGTCCGTCGGGATTGCCGGGCGCGCCAGGTCCCACAGGCCCGCAAGGTTTGCCTGGTGCGACTGGCCCGCAGGGAACTACCGGTCTCCAGGGTCCGATCGGGTCCACGATTCCTTTTTCGATTAGTAAATACGGCGCTAATCTGCGGACCGATGACTTTGGCAATCCGTTAGCAGTTGCTTTTTCCGGATTCGCCGGCGGAGATGATGATTACACATATCTTTTGGAAGGCGAGTGGGATACCGGGACCTTTACTATCCGCGAGGGCATGACATTTGGCGCGGCGTTTATTCTGCCTCGTGACAGCATAGTAAAAAATATTTACGTTATTTTTTCCACTAAGTGGACCCAGAACTTTGAACCAGGTTCGGTCATCCAGCCCTTTGTATGTCTGGCAGTTTCAAATACCGCTGATTTCACCTTTACCATTCTCCAGCAGACCATGGTCTTAACGGACACGTATGCGGGCGGTATTGACTATCCGGAATATACCAATAGAAAAGGTTCTTTAACCAATTTGAACGTCGCCATTCCGGAAGGGACGGTGGTGGGGATTGTCGCGGGAATTATGGCCGAAAATATCACGTCTCAGGTCCAAGGCAACTTCCTGATTACCGGCGGTCTTTACCTGGAATAAACACCGGCCCGGGAGAGGAAAATTTTGCCTGGAGAGAAACAGTCACATCCGGCCCAATCGGTGGCATACAGTGCTCCTTGAAAATGATCGGGATATTCAGGATCCCGCGTGGCAAGGTAAAAATTTATATACTGTGGTGATTAACGGTGCTTAAAAAGAAAAGACAATATCAGGGCAACTTTGTGAGTAATAACGTTAAATCTTGTGCCTGGCCCTTAAGGTGTTTCTGTCCGCCTCAATTGAAGCTTTGTTTGGGCGGCTGGCCGGCCGGACCGCCTGGCCCAACCGGTCC
>WQUS01000122.1 GCA_009781965.1 Bacillota bacterium
CATTGTCCAATGTAAAATATCTTAGTTTTGCATTTTTTTGTACAAGAAACCACTGGAAGCATTGAAACTAAAGGGTTTTTAATTTGCCGCGTTGAGTTTATAGTACGAAGTTGTACTATAAACTCAACGAGTGAACTCCTTGGTATTACTGAAAAAAAATGATTTCTAGTACAAACTGCTGCAAAAATCACGTAAAGTAGATCCAAGGAGGAGGGCGGCATATGCCGCCCTCCTCCTTGGATTTCAGATGAATAAAGCAAATAATGGCAAAAGGGAAAGAAGGGGAGTGGTCCTCTTGTGGCGTAAGGTGGCGCCGGTAATGGTTTGCCTGGCTTTGTTGTTTATTTTTGCCGCCGCGGCTCAGGCAGGTACGCAAGTTATTGTCGATGGCAAAGCTGTGTCTTTTGATACGCCGCCGGTTTTGGCAAACGGGAGAATGCTGGTACCGTTGCGGTCAATCTTTGAAGCCTTGAATACCACAGTAAACTGGGATGGGGCTACCCAAACAATTACCGCGACAAAGGGTGACATAAACATTAAATTGGTGGTAGGCGGCCAGGCGTACAAGAATGATCAGGCTGTGGCTTTGGATGTTCCCGCTAAATTAGTGGACGGCAGAACTTTAGTGCCCTTGCGATTTGTTTCTGAAGCGCTGGGCGCCAATGTGGACTGGAATAACGGCGTCATAACCATCACTTCAGCTGCTGCAGAGTCTGCCCCGGCTGCGAAACCATTAAACAATTCGATGAAGATAGGTTTGACGATATTTGGGGGTAGCCAAGCTTCGTTATTAGCCACGGAACCATTAAACGCTTTGGCTGAGAGCGGGAGGTCTGATTATCAGCGGTTTGCTGAGGCGTTAAATGTTCTTAACGAATCGTACGTGGAGGACAGAAATACTCAGTTAGATATAAATTTAGTTTGGCATAAAATAGAAATAACCAATACTGGTTACACGAAGCAAGTTAAGGTTAGTGAACAAGATATGGAGAGGGGACTATCCGATGTCATGAACGGAGAGTATTTTGTCAATGGGGTACATGGGACAATGGATCCTATTACTAGAGAATTATATTACAAAGACGGCTATGTATACTTTAATATACAAAATAAGAAATCAAAAATAGCTCTGCCCCTGGACAGACAAGCAAATGCTGCTGTTTCAGGTTTTGATAAAAGTAAAATCAGGGACGTAAAGGTTATCGGCAACTCTATTTATTATACCATAGATAAGTCCGCTATAGATTTTTCATATTTAGATGTAATGATGAACAGGCTTTTTGCCAATGACAACGGCATTGACGTTAATTATAGTGATATAAATTGCAGTACTACAATAGATAATGATGGCAAACTAAGCGCCATAAATATGCAATTCTCTGCTGAAACATCTATAAATGAACAAGCGGCCATAATCAATTGCGAGGTAACTACGAAGATTACCCAGCCAGGCAATATAACCATTGATTTTCCTGATGATCTTGATTCTTATACTGAGGTTGTTCCAGGTGCGCCAAACTAAAAAAGGCTGGTAATCCGGCGCTTGCACTTCTTTGCAAACAAGCTGCTTTTAAGCACTCAAGTTATTTTGTGGCGGCTTGTTTGCCGTTATTTTGTTTTCCCGAACAGCTTGGCATAAAGGTACATATTTCTGAAGCTCCGCCGCATGGTGGGCGAGGATAAACGGTAGGCGTCCAGCACCTCTTCGAAGAACCGGCCGGCATCCTGCCGGTGGCCGGTGGCTTGGCAATACTTGCCGGCCGCAAAAAAAGTTTTTACCGCGCCGTAGCGCAGTACATTTTCTACCAGCTCCTCTGAGTATTGGTGCTTGAGCAGGTAAAGGTAAGGATAACCGTGGGCTATTTTAGGGTTTAACCGCACAGCCTCGTTTAACTGGGCCAGGCTTTCTTCCCGCCGGTTCAGATGCCAATAGACCGCCCCCAGGTAAAACCGGCCCAGCGCCGAGTCGTCCATTTTAACCAGGGCTTTCTCCAGGTATCCCGCCGCTTCCCGGTAGCTTCCGCTTAAAAAGCAGGCTTCGCCAAGTTCCAGTTGCGCATTGGCGTCATGTGGGTTAATCTGTATTTGACGCCGCAGTTCAGCCATTTTGTTTCTGCGCCTGAAAGGGGCCGCAAAATCCGGCAGTATCCCGATAAAGCGGCGGTCTACAATAATATAGACGATGATCAGCAGCAGCAGCGCCAAAAGAGGGTTCCGCAGCAGTAAGGAGAAAAGAAAAAATAAGCCGAAGAATTTCACTGGTTTCACTCACCGTCCCGGATACTAAGTTTGCCCAAATTAGGATATAATAGCATTCAATATTCCGGCGCCGCTTTCCTGCCTAAATTAAATAAGCAAATGGAGGTCCCGATATGCATCTGCCCGCCCGCAATGAAATTTCCGCCGAGTATAAATGGCGGCTGGAAGACATTTATCCCTCGGATGAACGGTGGGAACAGGATTTCCGCCGGGTGGAAGAGATGATTAACACCGTCGGTTCCTATAACGGCCGGCTGGGTGAATCGGCTCAAGTGATGCTGGAAGCTTTTCGGACTCAGGAACAGGTTGAACAAATTAATGAAAAAGTATACACCTATGCCAAGATGAGGCGGGATGAGGATAACGGCAACCATATCTACCAGGCTCTGAGCGACCGGGCGGAAAGCCTGGACGCCAGGCTGCAGGCCGCCAACGCTTATTTGGTCCCCGAAATTTTGAGCTTGCCGGCGGAGACTTTGGAAAGGTTCCGGCGGGAGGAGCCGGGGCTGGAGCTTTACAAGTTTGCCCTGGAGGAAATCTTCCGGCAAAAGCCTCACCGGCTAAGCGCCGCCGAAGAGCAGCTCATCGCCCGGGCCGAGGAAGTAACCCAGGCTCCGGCTAACATCTTCAAGATGATGAACAACGCGGACCTGACTTTCCCCGCCATTAAAGATGAACAGGATGAAGAGGTCCAGGTCACCCACGGCCGGTTTATTCAGCTTTTGGAAAGCGGCGACCGCCGGGTGCGCCGGGACGCCTTTCAGTCTGTGTACAGTGCCTACCGCGGTTTAATTAACACCTTGTCCACAACCCTTAGCGCCAGTGTCAAAAAAGATGTTTTTTACGCCCGGGTGCGCAAGTATCCTTCCGCCCTGGAGGCGTCGCTTTTTGCCGACAATGTCCCGGCGGAGGTTTACGACAGCCTGGTGCAAACGGTGCGCCGCAACCTGGGCCGGATGCACCGCTATCTGGAGTTGCGCAAAAAACTGCTGGGGCTGGAGGCACTGCATTTTTATGATTTGTATACCCCGCTGGTTAAAGATGTGCAATGGAATATTCCCTATGCCCAGGCGGTGGAGCTGGTCAAGCAAGGTCTGAGCCCGCTGGGGGCCGATTATATGGCCACCATGACCAAGGGACTGGACAACGGCTGGGTGGATGTTTACGAGAACAAAGGTAAAACCAGCGGCGCCTATTCCTGGGGCCCATACGGGGTGCATCCTTATATATTATTAAACTACCGGGATAATTTGCACAATGTTTTTACTTTGGCCCATGAAATGGGCCATGCCATGCACTCCTTTTATGCCTTCGGCGCCCAGCCTTATACTTACGCCCACTACAAAATTTTTACCGCCGAGGTGGCTTCTACGGTGAATGAGCAGCTGCTGATGGACCATCTGCTGAAAACCGTTGCCGGGCGGGAAAAACGGCTGTATTTATTGAACCACTATCTGGAGCAATACCGGGGCACTGTTTTTCGCCAGACCATGTTCGCCGAGTTTGAAATGATCATTCATCAAAAGGCGGAAAGCGGTGAAGCTCTTACGCCCAGCCTGCTCAATGACATATACCGGCAGCTGAACGCCGATTATTACGGGCCGGGGATTGTGATGGACGGAGAAATTGCCTTGGAATGGGCCAGGATACCGCACTTTTACTCGGCTTTTTATGTTTACAAATACGCCACCGGTTTTTCGGCGGCGGCGGCGCTGACGAAACAGATTATTGAACAGGGCGGGCCGGCTGTGGACCGTTACTTGGGCTTCCTGAAGAGCGGCGGCTCGGATTACCCGCTGCGACTGTTAAAGGCGGCCGGCGTGGATATGACTACGCCCCGGCCGGTGCAGGCGGGGTTGGATCATTTTGCGGAGCTGCTGGACCAAATAGAAGCATTGTTGGGGTAAGCTGATGGTGATGACGCCGGATTTAAATCAGGTTTTGGCCCGCCATTTTCACTTTACGCACTTCCGGGCGGGGCAAAAAGAAGTGATTGAAGCCTCTTTAGCCGGAGAAGACGTGTTGGCGGTGATGCCGACCGGCAGCGGCAAGTCTCTTTGTTACCAGCTGCCGGCTTTGCTGCTGCCCGGCTTGACCCTGGTTATTTCACCTTTGGTGGCGCTGATGAAAGATCAGGTGGATAACCTGCAGGAAAAGGATTTTGCCCAGGTCACCTTGCTGAACAGCCAGCTTCGCTCCGAGGAATACCGGCGGCGGATGCGGGGGATTCGCGCCGGGGAGTACAAACTTGTCTATATCGCTCCGGAGCGGCTGCGGAACAAATTTTTTAACGAGTTAATCAAAGAAGTGACGGTGGATTTGCTGGTGGTGGACGAAGCCCACTGCATTTCCCAATGGGGCCACGACTTTCGGCCGGACTATCTTTGAATTGAGACCTTCTATCAGCAATTGGAGCGGCGGCCGTCCATTATGGCTCTTACCGCCACGGCCACGCCTGCGGTGCAGCGGGACATTCTGGAACAGTTGGGGATTACCGGCGCCAGGAAAGTGGCGTCCGGCAGCGACCGGCCCAATCTGTACATCGCCGCCCGGCGGGTGGACAGCGAAGGGGAAAAACAGTTGGCGCTGCAGGATTTCCTGAGCCAGCGTCAAGGCAGCGGGATTATCTACACTGCCACCAGGAAAGAGAGCGAGACAGTGGCGGAATGGGTGCGGGAGTTGCTGCGGCTGCCGGCGGACTGTTACCATGCCGGTTTGACCCCTGCCCGGCGCGCCATGGTCCAGGACGCTTTCATTAATGAAGACATCAGCGTGGTGGCGGCGACAAACGCTTTCGGTATGGGTATCGACAAGGCCAATATCCGCTTTGTGGCGCACTACAGTTTGCCGGCGTCCCTGGAAGCTTACTACCAGGAAATTGGCCGGGCGGGGCGGGACGGGTTGCCTGCCGAGTGCCTGCTGTTGTACTCCCTGAAGGATAAGAGGCTGCAGGAATGGATGATTGACAACGACGCCGTCAAGAGGGAGGACCTGGCTGTTTTTTGGCGGGCTTGCGCCAGGCACGTTAAAGACGGTGTCGCATCGGTGCCCCTGGCTGAGCTGGAGCGGGACGGGCTGGCGGAGACCAAGCTGCGCCAGGTGCTGAGTATTCTGGAGAGGCTGCAGACTTTGCGGCTGACTGACCGGGATGAGGAGCGCCTTTACCTGGAGCCATGGCTCCGCCCGGCGCCCGAGGCGGTGAACGGGGCTTTGGGGGAAGTGGCGGAGCGGATTGCCCACCGCAAGGAAAAGCTCAATACCGTGATTAACTGGGCCAATACCACCCAATGCCGGCGAACGGTGTTGCTGCATTATTTCGGCGAGGAGCCGGCGGGGGAAACCCCCTTTTGCTGCGACAACTGCCGGGCAGGCGCGCTGGGCGCCGTGGAATACTCCAAAGACCCGCTGGCGGTGCTGGCCTGCGTGGCCGAACTGCGGCGGGGGGTGGGGCGCAAGAAGCTGGCGGACATTCTCCGGGGCGCCGCCACCGCCAATATGTCGGCCTTCCGCTATGACAGTCTGATTTATTACCGCAGCCTGGCGGGCAAAAGCGGTAAAACCATTCTGGCCATGATTGATCGCCTGCTGGCGGACGGCTTGCTCACTTTGAGCGGCACGGAATATCCGGTGGTGGTTTTAACCCCTTTGGGGCGGCAAGCGTTAAAAAAAGGCGCCCCTTTGCCGGTGACGGTGAAGATTTCCGGATAATATGGATTGAATAGCATCTTTTATCTCAGCATAGCCGGTGCAGCGGCATAAATTTGACTGTAACCATTCCTCAATAACAGACTGCTCCGCGTTGGGGTGGTGCATGGCCAGCGCATGGCAAACCATCAAAAAACCGGAAGTACAGTAGCCGCATTGAAATCCCCAGTTCCGGATAAAAGCATCCTGGATTGGAGCATCCTTCAGCCCCTCTACAGTCGTGATTTGGCGCCCGATTGCTTCAACCGCCAGCATCAGGCATGATTTAACCGGCATAGCGTCGATTAATACCGTACAGGCTCCGCAATCCCCGTTGGCACAGCCCGGTTTGGCGCCGGTCAAGGATAATTGCTTTCGCAAGACATCCAACAAAGTATGAGACGGTTTAACGGCAACTGACTTAGACTCACCGTTTACATGTAGTTCGATAATGCTATCCCCTGCATAATGCATCCCGCACCTCTTAACTGCCCTCGGCGAAATTTTTAAACAACTGCTCCAAAATGCCTTGCAGCACGAATTCTTTATACTCCTTGCTGCCTGACAAATCGCTTTTACAATCATCCCGCAGCAGTTTAATCATGTTGGTTATTCTTTCGGCCGGCGGCAAAGAATCATTATTAAGCATATCCGCCGGCAAAAGCAACGGTTTATCCCCATAACCGGTCATCGCCGCCTTAATCTCCGGGCCTTTTTTCATTGCCGCCAGGGTAATTAAAGGATAATCAATCTTAGCCATTTTCGTCTTTTTGACATGGTTATAAGGCAGCTGCAAGTCATTTTCATCTATGGTCAGGGAAACCAAAAATTCTCCCTCTTTGAGCCTTAGCCGGCCGTCAAATATTTGTAAGAAAGGCATTTCCAGCAGCCCGTCCCTGGTCATTATTTTTACCCGGCAGTTACTAATCATTAACGGCAAAGCGGCTTCCCGGTATTTCACTGTCCCGGCCAGATTGCCGCCGATGGTGATTTGACCCTGGATGGTGTGGTCCGCGATTCTTTTCACTGTTTGGGACAGCAGGGGATAAGCGCCAAATTCCGCTATCCTGGTCAAGGTTTGCCCACTGCCGATGATGAAGGCGCCGTCTTGCAGCGTTAACTGATGGCAGGCCGGAATGCCCTTCAAATCAATAACCGCGTCAAAAACGCTGCTGTTTACCCTGGCCATACTGATAATTTCCGTACCGCCCGCGTAATATAACGGTTTCTTATTGGCGGAAACTAAATTAAAATAACAGCCCCAAGCTTCATCAACTGTCTCCGGCCGATAATAGGCAAAATCAAAAGGGATCATGCTCTTGTCTTTTCCCTCCAGATATATTCGGGCGTAATGGGCAGCCGGTTAACATCAATTTGCGCCGCCGACGCTATGGCGTTGGCCAGCGCCACGGGGATGGCGATAATCCCATGCTCGCCGATACCTCTGGCGCCATAGGGAGCGTCTATCTGTGGCGTCTCCACAAACTCCACCAAATAATTGGGGGTTTCTCCGTAACGAAGCATTTTATAGGTGCGGAAACTGGTGTTTGCCACTATTCCGTAGGGGTCGTAAACAAACTCCTCGTTCATCCCCAGCCCCAGGCCCATGCACATGCCGCCCATCACAACCCCTTTGGCGGTTTTGGGATTTAAAACCTTGCCGGCGTCAATAACGGTAACCGCCTTTAGCGGCCGGTAAGTATGCTGTTGCGGATCATATTCTATTTCTACGGCCTGGGCGCCTACTGTCCAGCTGCTCCCAGCCTTGCCTTTGCCGGTCGCCTCATCCAATGGCCTTAAACGGCTCATGACAAAACTGCCCCGGCCGACAAGCGGTCCTTTGATGGTATTGCCGTTGGCGAATTGATAGCCTTTGACTAAATCTTTAAAGGCTATGTAAAGCGTCGGGTCATGTTTGACAAACACTATTTTATCTTTAAAATCAAGGTCTTCCGGCGGACAGTGTAAAGCAATTGCGGCCAGGTTGAGCAGTTGGCCGAGCGCATCATCGGCGGCATTTAACACAGCCCGTCCGATAATGTAGGTGGTCATGCTGGCCACCGTTTTCCAATAGTAAGGGGACGATGCGGTATCCACAGTCAATTGAACATGAATATCTTCGAGGCTCATTTTCATTCTTTCCGCCAAAATCTGCGCCGCCGTGGTCTTCATCGCCGGGCCGATCTCAACTGCTCCGCAATTTAAATTGATGCTGCCGTCGGAATTGAAGGTTAATATCACAGCCGCGCCGGCGTCGGTTGGCGTATCCGAGGTTTTGATCAGGCAGGCGATGCCTTTTGCCCGGATTAGATTATTTGCTTCCTTTATGGGGGTTCCTTCATCCCAATTAATCAAAGTTCTTAATTTTTCAAGACATTGCCTGATGTCCCCTGTATTGCTGAGCGTAGTTTTTTCTTGGGTTGGTTTGAGATCCCCCGGCCGCACGGCGTTAATCAGCCTGACTTGGAAAGGGTCCATATTTAAAGCGAAAGCCAGTTTATCAACCATTCGTTCCAGGCAAAAGGCGAGGGCTTCGTGGCCAAAACCCCGGAAGGAGATGGCATAGGGATGGTTTGTATATACGCTGCAGCAGTCGCATTGCAGGTTCGGTATATTGTAGGGACCGGTACATTCCACCGCGATGGCCTTGGCCAGCTTGGGCGAGATCTCCGCATAAGCGCCGGAATCAATATAAAATGTCATTGCCGCCGCCATAATTTTGCCGTCTTTGGCGGCTCCCATTTTGATGGTGGCCGCCAAACCCAAATGACTTGGCGAAGAAACCAAATCCTCTTCCCGGGAATTGACCAGGTTAATCCATTGACCCTGCACAGCCCGGGCCGCGATAACGGCCAGCACCTCTAATTGCGCCGCAGTTTTGCCGCCAAAGCCGCCGCCAACCAAAGGAACCTGGACAATGATTTTTCCAGCCGGGATGTTGAAATAGGCGCTGATTTCTTCCTTTACGCTATAGGGCGCTTGGGAAGAAGATTTGATCATAACCCGCCCGTCAGGCATAATGATACAGCGGGCGGCCCTTGTTTCCATTGCGCCGTGATCGGACTGGGGCAGCGTGAAACTGCCTTCGATCACGGTTTCGCTGTCCGCCCAGCCTTTTGGCAGATTACCGGTGCTGATTTTTTGCCGGTGGCAGATGTTTGTGCCCGGGAGGGGATAAACTTCTTGCTCCATCTTGGTATAGGACATCAGCTGTTCATGTACAATAACCGGATTTGCTTTAATGGCTTCGGCAATGGAGTTGACCACCGGCAAAGGTTCATAGGTCACCTGGATTTTTCCCGCCGCTGCTTGGGCCTGCTGCTCCTCATCGGCAACCACCATGGCGACCGGTTCCCCGTAGTAACGGACCTTGCCATCGGCCAGGGGAGGCCGGTCCCGTAACATAGAGCCGCAAAGCAGGTGGCTGTCTTGAGCGGTAATTACTGATCTGACCCCGGGCATGGCGGAGGCCTTACTTGTATCGATGGCCACAATCCGGGCGTGAGCGTGGCTGCTCGTCAATAATTTAGCGTGGCGCATCGGGGCGTCGGCCAAATCATTCGTATATTTGGCTGCTCCGGTCACTTTATCCCGTGCTTCTTTCCTAACCGTATCTTTGCCCAGCTGGCTTTCCATCGGCTGTCTCCTCGGATAAGGCAAACTGTATTGTTATGGCGAGTAATTTCAGTTAATCTAGCTATTTCCAGTCATGCATATAATATGCGCTTCTTTAGGGCCCCGCCAAAGGCTCCGGCGCTCCCGGCGGTTGTTTTGCCCAGGTCAGCAAATAAATAGGCCGTTACTGCTCAGTGTTTGTTAATCCCCAAAGCCAGGCACGCCAAGCCGTTAACCGTAAGCGATTTCTCGGCGAGCATGAGCGCACGGTTAACGGTTTGGCGTGCCGCGCGATGGCGAACAGTAATGCTTGAACAGTAACCTTTTAGGTCCTGCCTAAAAAAAATGAGTGTTCGCACAGCTTAACCTGCTGCGGAACACTCGATGGCTAGTTAATTATGCAAATCAGGTGATTTCCCACATAAATTAGCTTACTCTGGCCGCTGTCATAAATCTGTGTAACATAGCCGCTGCTTCAGCGCGGGTGACTATGCCTTGGGGATCAAAGAGGTTGTTTGGCTTGCCGCTCAAAATGCCTTGGCGAACCAGCAGGTTGACAGAATTCTTTGCATAGCTGCTAATATTGCCTTCATCAGCAAAATTTTTGCCGGCGGCAGTGTTGCGCATTGTCTGCCCGCTGAGCCGTGCATAGCGATATAGCATTGCCGCCGCTTGTTCGCGGGTCACTGATGTGTTAGGGGCAAACAAGTTGTTGCCGGAACCTTGGATGATATTGTTTGCTGTTGCCCATTGCACTGCTTGAGCGTAGTAGGCGCTTGGACCGACATCGGCAAACAAGCTGCCGCCGCTCCCGGAAGGACTGCCTGCCTGCCGCCACAGCGTCGTTATAAACATGGCGCGGGTCATGGACTTTTTCGGGGCAAAGGTTGTTGCCGAGGCGCCATTGAAGATGCCGTTTGTGACCGTGTATTGAACATCGCTGTAAAACCAATCCCCGGCATTAACATCGCTAAAGGGATTTTGCCAGGCCGTATTAGTATCTGCCGCCGGTGTTGTTAGCGGTTGGGCCGGCGTTATCGCCGGCGCCGGCGCTGCCACGGCCGTATTTTCCGTCCAGCCGGCATAAATAGTGATGTTACCGGTTACGGCTTTGTTAAAGTCGTATGCGATGGTCAGTTCTTGATCGGCATACCAGCCGGTAAATGTATAGCCCTCTCTGATTGGATCTGCCGGTTGGCTGACTTTGCTGCCCGCGGCCAAGGATTTGCTGGTCACAATACTGCCGCCATTGGCGGCAAAGGTAACGGTACAGGAGGCCGTACTGCCGCTACTACTGCTACTACTGCTGCTGCCACCGTTATTGCCAGGGCTGCCGCCACTATCGGCGATAAACCTGGCTTGCAAAGTTCTGTCCATTGTGGCCGGGAAACTGTATTGGGCGCCGGCGTCGGCTATTTTAACATTGTTCTCATACCAGCCGTCAAAGCGATAGCCTGTATTTGGCGTAGCGCTCAAGAAGACATTGGCATTTTTATTATACCGGCCTGACCCTGAAATACTGCCGCCATCTCCAGCCGTAACATTAATGGTATATTTAGTGGAGGCCGGAACTGTAACCGTTACTGCGACTGTATTTGCCGTTGTCCGGTCGCTTGTTTTGGTGATCTGAAAAACAAGGTGGACAATGGTATCTACATCAACCGGCGCAACGGTCCCGTTGGTGCTGATAGCGGCGTTATCAGACGCTGAGATACTGATGGTAAATCCAGGCGGGACAACCGGCATCTCCACTTGAGTGGCGTCAGGCGGTAATGATGGAACGCTTGTTATGCCGCCGGCGATATCCTGCGCGCCCAGTGCAGCCTTTATATTAGCAGTGGCAGTAGCCGTTGTTGAAGTTAAATGGTAATTGTTCTTATCGCTGCCTGTCAGGGCAATGCCGCTGATGGTTACGATCTTATTGCTGCCGATAGCGTCGTCGTTGAAGTGAGCGGTGAGGGCGGCAGTGTTAATGCTCAAGTTATCGCCAACAACCATTCCGTTAATAACATAGCCGAAACCTTTGACGGCGGCACTGACATCCCCGGCTTGATATTCTTTATCATAAACCGACAAGCCGGAAACAGTAACCTCTTTGGGGGCTACGGTAAGGGTTCCGTTGGTGTAGTGGAAATCATAATTGCCGGCGGCGCCTCCCGAAACAAGGAGGGTATAATTGCCGGCATTTATTTTACCGGTGGTTGCCAGCGCGACAGTCGGTCTGGTAGTTAAAACATTCTGATTTTCTCCGTTAACAAAACCAGCGTAGGTTAACGTCCAATCAGGTAACGGATCCCCATAGGTGATCGATTGATTAGCTGCCGAAACCTGGAGCACAACTTTGTTGACCACCAGCTGTTGGGTCCAGGTAAATGGCGCATAGTCGGCATTGCCTGGCTCGGTCACGGTAATAACCGTTGTGCCGGCGCCTTTGACGGTTATTTGACCGGTTGAGCTGATCGTCGCTACATTCGTATTGCCGGAGCTAAATGAAATGTTATTTAGCCGGGCCAACGGATCCAGGGTAACGTTTAATGAGAAAGGGGCGTCGCCGTAGTTTTTAGTGCCCAAACCGGAGACAGTAATGTTTTGCGGTTCTTTGGCCAGGATTTCCAGAGTTCCGGGTACGAAAGTCAGATTATAGTTGTTGTTTAAGGCCAGAGTACCTTGATTGATTGCATAACTGCCCAGGGTCTCCCCTTGGTTCCGGGCCAGTGCTCCGGTGAACGTATCACCGTTAAATAACTGCCCGGATGTTACAACAGTTGTCAGCGGCGGGTCGGGGGCGCCTATTTTTTTGATTTTGTTTTCGGCTTTCACGGTGATAGCCGCTTTATTGATAGTCAGCGTCGCCGTGTTTGAACCGGTGTAACCGGGGGCATTCGCTTGCACTTGAACATTGTATGTGCCGACATTCTTAGGTACTGTGACGGAACCGTTGTATGTGACCGTGTAAGCCGCGTTGGGACTTGCGGCGACCGTAACGCCTTGGGCCGCGCCGTTATAGGTGGTGTTGGTATTGGTAATGGTGAACTGAACGGGAATATAGACCGGCACGTCTTTGGAAACCGCAGTGCTGCCAACGCTGACGCTTCCGGTTGCTGTTTCATATCCCGGGGCGGTTACCGTATAGCTGTATGAGCTGTTATTGTTCACCCTCAGTGTGGCCAGACCGTTTACATTAGTGATTAGCGTTTGTCCGTCAATGGACACGGTCGCCCCCTGGACGGGAGTTGAGCCGCGCTTGACAGTAATGTTAACCCGGCTTCGGTTCATTTCCTTCGCCAGATCAAAGAAGTTAATGTTATATTGCAACGTTGTCGCGGCCCCGGCGGAAGTTTTGATGCCCGCAAGGGAAACTGTAAAAACATCTCCTTCCATGATTGAGCCAAGCGCATTAGCGTTGGGACGGAAGATAATATTTTGCTCGTTGACAGATAGGTGATCCAGCGCGGGATTTCTATAATCGCTGGCATTAACACTAAGATCCGGGGTATTGGCGTTAAATGTCCAAGCTTGACCGTCCCTGGCCCTGGTTAAGGTTAAGGTAATAGTAGTTTTATTTGGCGCCTGATAATTGGCGCCAAGGGTCAGAGACCAAGGGAATGCCGGGGCAGAGGTCAAAGCGGTTGTGCCGGTAAAATACTGCATGGGGAAATCGCCGGCACTTGGCCATGCCACATATGAATCACAGTTGCTAGTCGGATATTCCGAGTGGACTACCGTGTAATAACTGGTAGAACCAGTACCTGGTTTACTCACATAACCGACGCCAAAATTTTCTGTTCCCGGATGAAACATGATCATTCTGTGGTCGGCGGTGCCAATATTGTTAGGGCCATTATCCCCGACAGATTGTACTAATATGGAACGGGACAAATTTGCATAACCGGAGGCGATACATTCAGCGCCGCCTTCAAAGCTTTGACTAAGAGTTCTTTGGGCTAAATTGTAAAAAGCGCCGTCCATATCGGCAGGTATAGCCGGGTAGTGATCAAAATTAGACACCGCCAGCAGTACCGCTTTTGCCTGGGCCGAACTATTAAGACTGTCTGTCAAAGTGATATTGCCGTAGGGCAACCCGGCTAAATATCTAGCCATTTTAATGGTATTCAGCGCGTCATTCAAGTCATCCGGGCTTAATGAACCGGCGGCATATGGTGATGTTAAACTTGGCTGCGACGCATAGGCCGTTGTTTTGGCATAGTTAAAGGCTGAGTTGGGCAGCTCTGTTGCCTTTTGTACTATCTCATCAACAGTCCGGAAAGGAACAACCTGAATAACACCCGTAATACCCCGGGCGTTCCGCATAAGCGGCGGTATGATGATCGCGGGCGGTAACAAGTCCTGCTCTTGATCGGTAAAGACTGGTGGAATGTCATGTACTGCAGGGGCGTCGGTTCCATATACTTTTTGGGCAACTGAGTTTTCCACCGCCGGCTCAGAAACAGCCGCTGACCCAGCCCCGGGCTGAACGGCCAGAGCCGGGAAAACCGGCGACATGCTCCACCAAAGAACAACCGCTAACACAGACGCAGTAAATTTCTTAGCCAAACAAGTTGTGTTTTCCAAGATTCATCTCCTCTATTTGTCAAAATAATTACATAATAGCCCCTAATCATCCCCCTTTAGTCATAAAAGTGACTAACCATTTGGTCAGCTCAAAAACATTATACCATAGGTTACGCGGGTTGGGAATCATTTCATGCTTCGGGAAACTTTGCTTTTGTCGTAACGTTACTGGTCAGACTCTGTGTTTGTTAGTACCCGTAGCCCAGGCCCGTAAAGTTATTAACCGTAAGCGATTTCTCGAAGAGTATGAGCGCACGGTTAAT
>WQUS01000123.1 GCA_009781965.1 Bacillota bacterium
AACATCGAGTCAACCGTGCGCTCATACTCTTCGAGCAATCGCTTACGGTTAATAACTTTACGGGCCTGGGCTACGGGTACTAACAAACGTTGCATAGTTTCGAACCTCGAACCTCGAACTTCGAACCTCGAGTCAACCGTGCGCTCATGCTCGCCGGGAAATCGCTTTCGGTTAATAGTTTGGCGGGCCGTATTCACTTTGCGTATGAATAAGCACTGCATAGTTTCGAACCTCGAACCTCGAACTTCGAACCTCGAGTCAACCGCACGCTCATACTCGCTGAGAAATCGCTTACGGCTAACGGTTTTGTGTATCCGGGGTTTGAGGATCAAAAAATATTGAACAGTAACCTTCTCCGCCGCCTGTTTCTTCATAAAACATGCCGTCTTCCCCCACCTCATAAGGGATATGATCCACCAGTTCGGTATAACCCACCGCCTCCTCGTCGCCACTGTCGCCGCCGTAATAGGAACCGGCGCCTGAGTGGGGCGAATGTTCCTGCCATTGGGCTAAATCCTGCCAAGCGTCTTCGGGATCATACATAATCTCCTGCTGTCCTGTGCTCCCGGTCAAGAGAGGTTCCAGGACATCTTCTTCCGGCGGTCGGGCAGGGCCCCGGCTGAGCGCCTCGGCATAATGGCTGTGGCAATCTACGCACTGGGTCGTGTAAGGAAGCGCTTCCAGCCGCGCCACGGGAATATCCCGGCCGCAGATGTCACATTGTCCGTAATTGCCTTTATCCAGACACGTCAGAGCATGATCGATAGCATTAAGCCTAATTTGCACGTCCCGGCGAAGGGACACTTCCTTAGTTCGCTCAAAGACTTCAGTGGCGATATCGGCTGGGTGCTGGTCATAGGCAGATAGTTCTTCCAGCGAATCAGCCAGGGATGTATTTAAAACTCCGTCGTCAATCTGCCTGAGCAACTGCACATTCCTGCGTTTTTCCTGTTCCAAAGCCTGCCTGAAATGCTCCAGCAATTCCTGTTTCATTTTCTGACCCCCCGGTTATTGTTTGTTACTGGTCACTCGTTACTGGTCAGTGCCCGCCCGGGCAAGTAAAACAACTACCGTTCGCTCATAAGCATCCGCTAAATCGCTCGCGGCAGTTGTTTTATTTGGCCTTAACTGAGGTGGTGTGACCAGTAACGAGAAATCGCTTCCGGTTAACGGTTTTGCGTACCTGGATTTTAAGGATCAACAAACTCTGAATAGTAGTTATCGTTTGCCCAACTGGGACTGCACTATCTTGACCAAATCGGCAATGAAGTCGCCAATCACAGGCAGATTAAGCACCGCCAGCCGCTGCAGGATCAGCACCAGGATCGCCCCCAGAATGGCAAACCCGATAGCAATGCCCACGCCCCTGGCAATACCGCTGATAAAATTTATATAAATCAGTTTGTACGGGTTTTCCAGCAGGTTAACGTATTCGGCCAGCTTCATTTTCTCCATATTGACGGCCAATTCGCGAATCCTTCCTTCAAGAGCCAGTAAAACCGCGTTTTCTTTATCCTCCACTGTTTCAACCTCCTATATAAACATTTATTAATCTGCCCAGGCGACGGAAAAAAAATAAACGGGGCTTATCTCAGCCCCGTCAGTAATGCCACAAACAATCATGTTTATTTTTATAGCCGGAAATCAACCGCTAGGCTTGTTTCTTTTGCTCCAGCAGCTTCAGGTCCACCCATATCGGGCTGGCGTTCAATACGGACGAGTAAGCCCCGGTAACCACGCCGATAATTAAAGCCAATAAAAAGTCTTTCACGGTGGAGTGACCGATAATGAAAAGAGCCAGCAGCACAAACATCACCGTCAGGATCGTATTGATCGACCGGGTCATGGTCTGCCAGATACTAATGTTGACCAGGTCTTCCAACGATTCCCCTTTCCTGCGGCTTCTCATGTTTTCTCTGATCCGGTCGAAGATAACGATGGTATCATTAATTGAATAGCCGGTAATAGTCAGTACGGCGGCCACAAAAGTACTGTTCACTTCCAAACGGAAAATGGAAAAGATCCCCAGCACAACCAGGATATCGTGCACAATGGCGATGACCGCGGCAATCCCCTGCTTGGGCTCAAAACGATAGGAAATGTAAATCAGCATCAATACCGCTGCTATCAGCAGGGCCAATATCGCTTTGAAAGCCAATTCACGCCCCATCACCGGGCCAACCATGTTATTTTGCATCAGGGTTACGCCGCCCAGTTTTTCGTTCAGCGCGGACACCAGTTTGGCGCTTTCCGTTTCGGAAAGGTTCTTGGTCCTGATTAAATAATCCCGTTCGCCGCTTTGCTGCACGTTATCCGAAGCGCCATACTTCAGTTCCTCAACCACGGCGCGCACGTCACCTATGGCGACATTCTGTTTGGCTCTTATTTCCATCAGGTTGCCCCCGGTAAAGTCAATCCCCAGGTTAAAACCTTGCAGCACAATAGAAACTACTCCGGGTAAAACAACCAGCAGTGATAATATATACCATATTTTTCTGTGTCTGATGAAACTAAACATTCTTGGAGCCCCCCTTAAGCGCCATAGTACTTGGTATTTTTGACCAGATTGGTGTCAGCGGTCAAATGCAGCATCCATCTGGTGACGGTCACCGCGGTAATCAAGCTAGCGATAATGCCAATGCCCAGAGTAACCGCAAACCCGCGGATCGGTCCGGTACCAAAGTAATAGAGTACCACCGCGGCAATCAAGGTGGTCATGTTAGCGTCGAATACCGCCACAAAGCCCCGTTTAAAACCGGCGTCAATAGCGGAACGAATAGTCTTGCCTGTCCGCAGTTCCTCTTTAATACGCTCAAAGATAATCACATTGGCATCCACCGCTATAGCCAAGGACAGCAGAAAACCGGCAATACCGGGCAGGGTCATGGTAGCGTGGATACCGATAAAAATAACCAGCACAATCAGCGCATAGATCGCCAGCGAAAAATCGGCGACCAGTCCGGGCAGACGGTAATAAACCACCATAAACACCAGAATGGCAATTAAACCTACAATACCTGCTTTCAGTGAGCTGGCCAACGAATCCTGGCCCAATTGCGGACCCACGGTAGTCTTGGCCATCACATCCAGTTGCACCGGCAGAGCGCCGGAACGCAACTGGATCGCGATTTTGTGCGCTTCATCCAGATCGGCATAGCCGGTGATTCGCGCCTCACCATTGGGGATAGGTTCCTGTACCACAGGGTTTTGTAACATCACACCGTCCAAATAAATGCCAATTTTCTTCCCCACGTTCTGAGACGTGGCCTGGGCAAATTTTTGCGTGCCCGCCGCATTAAATTTAATATTCACCATCACTTGCCCGGAATTGCCATCTCTTCCTTCCGTGGCGTCTTTAAGATCTTTGCCGGTAACGATGGTCTGACCGTCTTCGGTCTTGAATTCCAGGTAAGCCGGCTTAATCATGTCCCGCACCGCTTGCTCCGGGTCTTGAATCCCCGCCAGTTCGACAATAATGCGTTTACTCCCCTGGCGTTGAATCAGCGGTTCAGCCACGCCGGTTGCATTGATCCGGTTCTGTAAGATGGCCACCGCCCGGTTCATGGCATCATCATTGACCTTAGATTCCGGAGTATCTTTAGCTTCCAGTACTACGTGCACTCCGCCCTGCAAATCAAGACCCAAAGTAATCTTTTTGCCCCAAGGCAGCCAGTTATTGTCTTTAAAAATCGGCAACGGAGCCCCTGCCGTTAAAGCTACGGCAATTACCGCCACCAATATGACAGCCAGGGTCAGTATTTTACTCCATCTCATACCGGCTTTCCCCCTAATAATCCCTAATAAATAAGGTCTGCGAAATGATCACCGATGATATTATTGCTGAATTACTCCTTGTCATTTTTCTCAGCGTCAGAATCTCTGCGCTGGGAAACGGCATTCCTTAAAACCTCAATGCGCACGTTATCGGCCACTTTGATCACAAAGCTGTCTTCCTTTACCTTAACAATCGTGCCGTATATGCCTCCGGCAGTGATAATATTGTCGTTGACGCCAAGCTCGCGGATCATTTCCTGATGTTTTTTCTGGCGCTGTTGCTGCGGCCTAATCATCAGGAACCATAAAATAACAAATAAGGCGACTATATAAACAATACTTAGAGTGGACTGATTCAAGTGATTCAAAAACATATCCCTCCTTTCTGCATGAATTCAAAACATGTTACTTATTCTTGATGATCAGACATTTCCCTTTTTTTATTTTTGCAATGCTGATTTAAGTCAGGAAACATCTACATTTTGCTTATTGTAGCGGTTAAGAAAGTTTTGCCGGAATTCAGCCAGCCTGTTTCCCTTGATGGCGGTGCGGATATCACTCATCAAAGACAGGATAAAAGATAAATTATGCCAGGTGGTAAGCCTGACGCCCAATATCTCGTTGGCTTTAATCAGATGTCTGATATAAGCCCGGGTGAAGTTGCGGCAGACATAGCAATCACATTCCGGATCCAGAGGTGAAAAATCCCTGGCATACTCGGCGTTGCGCACCACCAGCCGGCCGTCCCTGGTAAAAACTGTGCCGTTGCGGGCAATGCGAGTGGGCAGCACACAATCAAACATATCCACGCCGCGGTACACTCCCTCAATTAAGCAATCCGGCGAACCAACGCCCATCAGGTAACGGGGTTTGTTTTCCGGTATCGCGGTGACCAGGTAATCCAACACCTCGTACATCAGAGGCTTGGGCTCGCCCACACTCAATCCGCCAATAGCGTAGCCGGGGAAATCAAGGGCCATTATTTCAGCCGCGCTTTTTAACCGCAAGTCCCGATACATACCACCCTGAATAATGCCAAACAACGCCTGATCCGGCCGGCGGTGGGTATCCAGGCAGCGCTTGGCCCAGCGACTGGTACGCTCTGCCGCCGCCCGGGCATTCTCGTAACTGCACGGATATGGCGCGCACTCGTCAAAAGCCATCACCACATCGGCTCCCAAGGCCATTTGGATCTCCATGGATTTCTCCGGGCTGAAAAGATGCTCGGAACCGTCTATGTGACTGCGGAAGGTAACCCCGTCATCGGTGAGCCGCCGCAGCGGACCGAGGCTGAAAACCTGAAATCCGCCGCTGTCGGTAAGAATAGGGCCGTCCCAACCCATAAATTTATGCAGTCCGCCGGCGGCGGCGATGATATCTTGTCCCGGACGCAGGTACAAATGATAAGTGTTGCTGAGGATGATGGTCCCGCCGACCTGGCGCACTTCCCCGGGGGTCATGGTTTTAACGGTGGCTTGGGTGCCCACCGGCATAAAAACCGGCGTCTCCACCGGACCATGGGGCGTTTCCAACCGACCAAGCCTGGCTCGGCTGCCCGCGTCCCGTTCCGTTACCGTAAAATTTACCGCCATGGCCATAGACTCCTGAGTCCTTTTCTCATCTAATCAACATCGTTTCCCTATGATCACAGGATACCACAAACTTTACAGCCAAATCTGTTACATTATCAACATCGCGTCCCCAAAACTGAAGAACCGGTAACGCAATCGGACAGCCTCCTGATAAGCTTCCAGCACCAGTTCCCGCCCGGCAAAGGCGCTGATCATCATCAGCAGTGTGCTGCCGGGCAAGTGAAAATTAGTCACCAAACCGTCAATGACCAGAAACTGATAACCGGGGTAAATAAAAATTTCTGTCCAACCGGAACCGGAGCGGACTGTTCCGTTGCTTGCCGCGCTGCTTTCCAGACATCTGGTGGTGGTGGTGCCCACCGCCACCACTCTGCCCCCCTCGGCTTTGGTCCGGTTAATCACCTGGGCTGCCGCCGGGGTAATTTCATAATATTCGGCGTGCATATGATGCCGGGTAATATCTTCCACCTTAACCGGCCGAAAGGTGCCCAAACCGACATGGAGTAATACCGGCGCCACATTAACGCCCCGGGCCTTGATTTTTGCCAGCAGCTCGGGAGTAAAATGCAAACCGGCAGTGGGCGCAGCCGCGGATCCAGGTGTCCGGGCGTAAACGGTCTGGTAACGCTCCGGGTCAGCCGGCTGTTGCTTGATGTATGGCGGGATCGGCATCGAGCCCAGCTGCTCAAGTAACCGGTCAAAATTTCCCGCATATTGAAACCTTATCCGCCGGCCCCC
>WQUS01000124.1 GCA_009781965.1 Bacillota bacterium
CTGTCGCTCACCGCCTCTCTTGGGCGCCAAATATAAACCGGCGCCACCGTTTCCACTATTTAAACAAGCTGCTTTGGCATCTTTTTCCCAAAGCAGCTCGTCTACAATGGCTCGCTAAAGCACCGCTGTCAAACGTTAGGTCAGTGCTCAGTTTTCCGTCCGGTTCCCTAAAGCCGCGCCGATAAATTCCCTGAACAGCGGGTGCGGCCGATAGGGCCGGGACTTAAACTCAGGGTGAAACTGAGTCGCTAAAAACCAGGGATGGTCCTGCAGTTCAATAATCTCCACCAAACTGCGCTCCGGAAAAACGCCGCTGAAAACAATCCCCGCCGCGCCCAGGGCCTCCCGGTATTGATTATTCAACTCATACCGGTGGCGGTGCCTTTCATAAATAACTTCCTCGCCGTAAGCGCGCCTGGCCTTGGTGCCGTTCAGCAAACGGCAGGGGTATTTGCCCAGGCGCATGGTACCGCCCATTTTATCCAGTTCCTTTTGTTCCGGTAACAGGTCAATGACCGGATAGGGCGTAGCGGCGTCAAATTCGGTGCTGTTGGCGCCCGGCCAGCCCAATACGTTCCTGGCGTACTCAACCACCGCCAGCTGCATGCCCAGGCACAGGCCCAGAAAAGGCATCTTGTTCAGCCGGGCGTAATTAATCGCGTTAATCTTCCCCTCCACGCCCCGGTCGCCAAAACCGCCGGGCACCACTACCCCGGCCACCTCCGCCAGCAAATCTGCGGCGTCCATGTTTTCCAGCTCCTCGGCGTTGATCCAGCAGATATCCACGCCCACGCCATGAAACAATCCGGCGTGGCGCAGTGACTCAGCCACGCTGATGTAGGCGTCCGGCAGAGCTACGTACTTGCCTACCAGCCCGACGGTAATGCGCCGCTGCAGGCTTTTCATTTTTTCCACCATCGAGCGCCACTGCACCAGATCCGGCTGCGACTGACATTGCAGCCCCAAACGCCTCACCGCCAGATCAGCCAGCCCTTCATCCTCCAGCATCAGCGGCACCTCGTAAATATGTGAAGCGTCCACCGCCTGCACCACGGCGTCAGGGTCAGTATCACAAAACAGCGCCAGCTTGTCCACCATTTCCCGGGAAAGAGGCTGCTCGGTACGGCAGACCAACGCATCAGGCTGGATGCCGATGCTGCGCAGTTCCTTCACACTATGCTGGGTGGGTTTGGTTTTTAGTTCGTTAGCGACCCTTAGATAAGGCACCAGAGTTACGTGAATATACATCACGTTATTCCGGCCCAGGTCGCTTTTCAGCTGGCGAATCGCTTCCAAAAAAGGCAGCGACTCAATATCGCCGACAGTACCGCCGATTTCCACAATCACCACATCGGGATCACGTTCCTCGGCAATGCGGCGTACCCGTTCCTTAATTTCATTGGTGATATGGGGAATGACCTGTACCGTGGCCCCCAGATAATCGCCCCGACGTTCTTTGTCAATGACCGACCAGTAAATACCGCCGGTGGTAACATTGTTGCTTTTGCCCAAGGCAGCGTCAATAAAACGTTCATAATGTCCCAGGTCCAGATCGGTTTCCGCTCCGTCATCGGTGACGAATACTTCGCCATGCTGATACGGACTCATGGTGCCCGGATCAATATTAATATACGGATCCAACTTTTGGATGGTCACTTTTAAACCTCGGCTCTTAAGCAGTTGGCCCAGCGATGCGGCGGTAATCCCCTTGCCCAGGGACGATACCACACCGCCGGTAACAAAGATGAATTTGGCCATAAAGCGCCTCCTGATGGAAAATTTGCCGTAAAAATCTTTTTTTATTCTATCATGTTATAACTTCCTGTCAATACAATTGGAACCCAGTAACATTTTTCAGCTACATTTTTTCGGGCGCCCGCACCCCCAGCAAATCCAAGGCGTTCTTCAGCACCACCCGGGTGGCTTCCATCAACAACAGCCTGGCGTTGCTCAGGGCGACATCCTCGGTAATCACCCGGCAGGCATAATAAAAACTATGCAGCAACCCGGCCAGTTCGTGCACGTACCGGGCCATTCGGTGGGGGGCCAACTGCCGGGCCGCCATCAGCACTTCCTCCGGAAAATCCGCCAACCGGCGGGCCAGAGCCAGTTCCGTCTCTTCCTGCAGCAAAGTCAGGTCCGCCTCTTCCGGCGCCGGCATGGCGCGCCCTTGCTCCGCCAGTTTCCCGAAAATATTGCAGATCCGGGCGTGGGCATATTGCACATAATAGACCGGATTGTCGTTGGATTGCGCCCGGGCCAGATCCAGGTCAAAGTCCAGATGGCTGTCGGCGCTGCGCAGCACAAAGAAATAGCGGGCCGCGTCCAGCCCCACTTCTTCCACCAGTTCCTGGAGCGTAATGAACTGGCCGGTACGCTTGGACATACGCACAATCTCTCCGCCCCGGAACAAGCGCACCAGCTGCATTAATATCACCTGCAGGGCCTCCGGATCATAACCCAAAGCCTCCATAGCACTCTTCATTCTGGCCACATGGCCGTGATGATCCGCCCCCCAAATATCAATCACCCGGTCAAAACCACGCCGGAACTTGTTCAAGTGGTAAGCGATATCGGCGGCAAAATAAGTGGGCACGCCGTTTTTACGCACTACCACCTCATCCTTCTCCAGGCCGAAGGCGCTGGCTTTAAACCATAAGGCGCCCTCCCGGTCGTAAATATAACCCCGCTCCCGAAGCAGGCTGACGGCTTCATCCACCAGGCCGCTGTCATGCAGCGACTGCTCGGAGAACCAAACGTCGTAAGTAACGCCAAAGTCCGCCAGCGTTTCCTTAATGCCGCCGATTTTTTCCGCCAGGGCGTAACGGACCAAGGTATCCAGCCGCCGGCGCCGGGGTTCGTTCAGCAATCCGTCCCCCTGCTCGGCAATAAAGCGGCGCGCCGTATCAACAATATCCTGGCCGTGATAACCGCCCTCGGGAATAACCCCTTCCCGGCCCAACAACTCAAAAAACCGCGCTTCCAGGGACAGGGCGAAGTTTTCCATCTGATTGCCGGCGTCATTAATGTAATACTCCCTGGCCACCTGCCAGCCGGCAAAATCCAGAATGGCCGTGATACTGTCCCCCAACGCCGCCCCCCGGGCATTGCCCATATGTAAAAGTCCCGTCGGATTGGCGCTGACAAATTCCACCTGCACTTTTTGGCCATTCCCCAACGCCGCCCGGCCGTAATCAGGCCCCTGCCGGACCGCCGGGGGGATTGCTTCCAGCACCCAGCGGGGATCCAGGTAAAAATTAATAAACCCCGGCCCGGCCACTTCAACCCGTTCCAGCCAACGCAATGAGCGGGGCACATGCTCCGCCAGCACTTCGGCAATTTTTCTGGGCGCCATGCGGGCCTGTTTGGCCAGCAACAGCGCCAGGTTGGCGGCAAAATCGCCGTGCTCCTGCTCCCGGGGCGCCTCCACCAAAAAATCGGGCGCCTCCAGGGGCGGCAGCTGACCGGCCGCCGCCGCCCCGGCCAGCGCCGACAGCAGCGCCTGCCGCAACCCGGCGCGCATCTGCTCAATAATATTGCTCATCCTTACCTCCTTGCTAAACTACCCCGGAACACAATTAACGTTCGCCCATGAGTTGTTGCTGAACAGTAACGCGTGAACACTCACGTTAATTGTGTTACCGGCCTTGTACCGGCCACTCCACCGCTAAGTATGCACACGCTGACCTTACGCCGGCGCGGAAATCAGACAGGCGCGCACGCCGCGCCGGCGCACAAACCTGGTCATCCGGCGGAAGGCCTCGCTTAAATCCTCCAGAGAAGTGGCGTAAGAGACCCGGGCAAATCCTTCCCCGGAGGGTCCGAAAGCGTTACCGGGCACCAAGGCCACCTGTTCTTCCTTCAACAACTGCTCGGCAAACTCCTCGGAGCTAAGGCCGGCCACCGAGACCTGCGGAAAAGCGTAAAAAGCGCCCCCCGGCTCGAAACAAGGCAGACCCATATCGCGAAAAGCATGCACCACTACGCTCCGGCGCCGGTTGTAATTTTCGATCATCTGGCGCATGGCCGGCTGCCCGCTTTTCAGCGCTTCCAGCGCCGCCATCTGCCCCATCGTCGGCGCGCAAAGCATGGAATACTGATGAATTTTAGTCATAGCGGCGATAAAATCACTATTGCCGGCCGCATAACCAACCCGCCAGCCGGTCATGGCATAGGCTTTGCTGAATCCGTTCAACAACAGGGTCCGTTCCTGCATCCCGGGCAGCGAAGCCACGCAAGTATGCCGGCCGGTATAGGTGAGCCGGCCATAAATTTCATCAGAGATCACAATTAAATCATGCGCCACCGCCACCTCGGCAATTTTCTCCAGCTCCGCCCGGTCCATCACCGCGCCGGTGGGATTATTGGGATAGCAAAGCAGCAGCATCTTAGTCCGGGGAGTGATGGAGCGCTCCACCAAATCCGCGCTAATGCGGAAGCCCTCGTCCATCCCGGTGGGCATAAACACCGGCACGCCGCCGGCCATGGAAGTGCACGGGCCATAGGATACGTAGGAAGGTTCCGGAATCAAGACCTCGTCGCCGGGCAGCAACAACGCCCTTAAGCACAAATCCAGAGCTTCGCTGACTCCCACCGTAATCAGCAACTGAGTGCGGGGGTCGTACCGGACGGCATAGCTATTCTCCAGGTCGGCCGCTATCGCCTCACGCAGTTCCAGGAGCCCGGAATTGGAAGTATACATGGTATAACCCTTTTCCAGGGAATAAATGCAAGCTTCCCTGATATGCCACGGGGTAACGAAATCCGGTTCGCCGATCCCCAAAGAGATCACCCCCTTGGTTTCCGCCACCAGATCGAAAAACCTCCTGATCCCCGAAGGCGGCATAGCCTGTACCGTAGGGTTGATTCTTTGCGACCAATCTGTGGTTATCGTCATGGTGAAACCATCAGCCTCCTGTCTTCCTCTTGATCTTCCATAATTACACCGTCCTGTTTGTACGCTTTAAGCACAAAGTGGGTATTGGTGCTAATCACACCCTCCACAGTGGACAGCTTAGTAGATACAAAGTGCGCTATCTCCTGCATATTGCGGCCTTCCACAAAAACCACCAGATCGTAGGTGCCGCTCATCAAATGCATACTGCGCACCTGAGGGAACCGGTAAATCCGTTCGGCTACCCCGTCAAAACCAACCTCCCGCTGGGGGGTAATGCGCACCTCAATTAAGGCGCTAATCTTTTCCGCCCCCAGTTTCTCGTAATTAACCAAAGTCAAGTATTTTAAGATCACTTTTTTGCTTTCCAGCTCTTTGATCACAGACTTGACCCCGGCCTCGTCAACGTCCAGCATCACCGCAATTTCTTTGGCGGTCAGCTTGGCGTCGTCTTCCAACAACTCCAGAATCTGCTTAGTCAATTGCTCCACAATTTCACCCCTTTGACTAGAATTTTAGTTACTGTTCAGCGTTTGTTGATCCCCAAAGTACGGTACGCAAAACCGTTAACCGTAAGCGATTTCTCGGAGAGCATGAGCGCACGGTTAACGGTTTTGCGTGCCGCTCGATGCTAAACAGTAACGCATGAACAGTAGAGAATTTGATAATAGAAAAACCCCGTCCTGTAAAGGGACGAGGTATTGCTCGCGGTACCACCCTGATTAACCGTTTCCCCCCGGCGCCGGCGCCGGCATGGAAAACGACTCGCTTGGAGCCTTTAACGGTGGCCAGCCGGCATGTTTACAAGCACACAGCTTTTTGCGCATGCAGCTCCGGGAACGGCGCGAGACCTTGTGATCCACCGGGCTTACACCATCCCCGGCTCGCTGTGGGACTTAAAGCGACTCTTATTCCCCTTCATTACTGTTCCATTTGCATCACTGAAATCATAGCAGGTTCCCGGTCCGCTGTCAATATTACGGCGCTAATTTGTCATGACAGATCTTAACCGCCGTTACTGGTCAGACCCTGTGTTTGTTAGTACCCGTAGCCCAGGCCCGTAAAGTTATTAACCGTAAGCGATTTCTCGAAGAGTATGAGCGCACGGTTAAT
>WQUS01000125.1 GCA_009781965.1 Bacillota bacterium
TGGACGCCGGGGGCAAAGGGCTGCTGGTACTTTTGGAAGGCATTGTGGTGTCTTTACGGGATGCCGCCGCCCGGCGCAGCGTGGAATTATTTGATCTGGCGGTTAGTCAGCAAAAGGAATTTGCCACCAGCCGGGCCGGGGAATTTACCGCCAATATCGAATTTACATATTGTACCGAATTTATTCTGACCGGTGAGCGGATCCCCCTGGATACCCTGCGTGAAGAGCTGGGACCATACGGGGACTGTCTGTTGGTGGTGGGGGATGACCGGACGGCCAAAGTACATATTCACTCCAATCATCCCGGGCTGGTGCTGGAGTGCGGCCTTAAGTACGGGGCGCTGCAGCGGGTGCAGGTCAATAACATGGAGGAGCAGCATCAGGGCATTAGCCGGGGTGCGGCAAATGCTCCCAAACCATTTGGTGTTGTGGCCGTAGCCATTGGCGAAGGGCTGAAGACAATTTTGGAGAGCCTGGGCGTGGACGCGGTGGTGGAAGGCGGGCAGACCATGAACCCTGCCACGGAGGACCTGGTGCAGGCGATCAACGGTATTAACGCGGAAGCAGTGATAATTTTACCCAATAATGGTAATATATTATTGGCGGCCCGTCAGGCAGTCTCCTTGGCCGGCCGGCCGGTAGCGGTGGTTCCGACCTTAAGCATTCCCCAAGGGATTGCCGCCATGCTGTCACTTAATCCTTATGCTTCCCTGGCTGAGAATGCCGCCCAGATGGAAGAGGCCATGGCGGCCGTTAAGGCAGGCGAGGTGACCAGGGCGGTAAGGGATACGGAAATTGATGGTTTGACGGTCAAAAAAGACGACTTCATCGGTTTGGCTGACGGTAATCTGGCGGCGGTATCCGCCCGGTTGGACGAGACGGTGGAACAGTTGCTGACTAAAATGGTTGACCGGGAGGCCAGTCTGATTACCTTTTATTACGGGGCCGGGCTGAGCGGAGCGGAGGCCGGCGCTATCAGCGCGCTGGCGCAAAATAAGTTTGCCGGCCTGGACATTGAAGTGCATTACGGCGGGCAGCCGCTATATCCCTTCATCATTTCAGTGGAATAAGGAAGGTGATTTCCTTTGACGAAGGTGCGCATAATCACCGACAGTACCGCGGATCTGCCCCTTGAGCTGGCGGAGCGGTACGGTATTATTGTGGTGCCGCTGCAGGTGTTTTTTGGCGCGGCCGGTTACCGGGATGGCATTGATTTGACCAAGGAGGAGTTTTTCCAACGTCTGGCTGTCAGCAGTGCATTGCCTACCACTTCCCAGCCTGCGCCGGCTGATTTTGCCGCGGTATACCGTCCTTTGCTGGAAGAAGGTGCGGAAGCAGTTTCTATTCATATCTCCTCTTTGTTGAGCGGGACTGTGCAGTCGGCCCAATTGGCCAAGAACATGCTGAATTATGAACAGCTGGAAATTATCGATTCCCAGACGGTCAGTGTTATTTTGGGCATGATTGTGCTGGGTGCAGCCAGAGCCGCCGAGGCCGGTTACTCGAAAAATGAGGTGGTGGCCCTGGTCCGCCGGATCATCGCGGACCACAAAATTTTTTTTATGGTCGATACCCTGGAATATTTGCAGCGCGGCGGCCGGATTGGCAAGGCCCAGGCGTTTCTCGGCGCGGTAATGAACGTGAAGCCGATTTGCACCATTAAAGACGGGATCGTCTATCCGCAGGAAAAAGTACGGGGCCGTAATAAAGCGCTGGCCCGGGTAGTTCAGTTGTTGGCCGGGGCATTTCATAACGAGCCTGTTTTTTGTTGTATGGCCCACGGCAACGACTATGAGGGTCTGGCCTATGCTAAAGAATTGGTACAGGAACATTTAAACTGCGCCGAGCTACTTGAGTGCCAGTTGGGTTCGGTGGTGGGTACGCATGGCGGGCCGGGGATTCAGGGCATAGCGGTGTGCCGGATTGGATTAATGCACCCTGAAGAGAGTAAGATTAATACATAAAAGTTACTGTTGCAGTTTATTAAAGATTGGATTACGATAAAATACATGATCATACGATAAAATACATGATCAGGGGAGGGATATTTGAGCTTGAAACTACCAGAATTAAGGATTGGCAATTTAATTCCCCGCTATCCCATCATTCAGGGCGGCATGGCCGTTAGGGTATCCACATCGGCGTTGGCTGCCGCAGTGGCCGACGCCGGGGGGATCGGGGTCATTGGCGTTTCCGGCATGGAAGTGGATGAGCTTAGAGATGAAATTCGGGCGGCGCGCCGGTTGTCCACTGGTATTATTGGGATCAATATTATGTTTGCCGTGCGGAACTTTGCCTCGATGGCCAAAGCGGCGATGGAGGAAAAAATAGACGTTATTTTTACCGGGGCCGGTTTTTCCCGGGATATCTTCGGCTGGGGGAAGGAAAGCGGCACCCCGGTTGTTTCCATCGTTTCTACCGGTAAAATGGCTTCCATAGCGGAAAAATGCGGCGCCGCCGCAGTAGTGGCCGAGGGTGTGGAAGCGGGCGGGCATCTGGGCACCAACCTGTCCATCTCGCAGATTTTGACCGAAATTAAAAAAGCGGTCAAGATTCCGGTGATTGCCGCCGGCGGTATTATCGACGGGTTCGGCGTGGCCCGGATGTTGAAAATGGGCGCCGACGGGGTTCAGATGGCCACCCGGTTTGTGCTTAGTAAAGAATGTACGGTGTCCGAATCCTTTAAACAGATGTATCTTAACGCCAAGGCCGAGGATGTGGTGCTGGTGGAAAGTCCCGTCGGTATGCCCGGCCGGGCCTTGCGCAATCCTTTTGTGGACCGGATGATGGAGGGTTGTAAGCCGGATCTGGGACGGTGCCAGAAATGTCTTAAAGATTGCTCAAAAAAATATTGTATTATCAAAGCCCTGGAAAACGCGCGTCTCGGCAATGTGGAAGAGGGGCTGGTGTTTTGCGGGCAAAATGTTTATCAGATTAAAGATATCCTTTCGGTGCAGGATATTTTCAGGAATATTATCGCTGAAGTGGAATTGGTGCCTTAACGGGGGGAGTTAGTGATGGCGGAGCGGCAGACTTATCGATATAAAGATTGGGAACCGCTGCTGCACGATGCGGTTTTTCTGGCCCCGGGCGCCCGGGTAATCGGCCGGGTGGAGATCGGCGCCAAATCCAGTGTATGGTATAATGCGGTTATTCGCGGCGACGTGGATTGGGTGCGGATCGGCTGCGGCGCCAATATTCAGGACGGAGTTATCATCCATGAGGATGAAGGACATCCCTGTTTGATTGGCGATCATGTGGTAGTAGCGCACGGCGCTATTTTACACGGCTGCACTATCGGGAACAATGTGGTGATCGGCATGGGGGCCGTTATCTTGACGGGAGCCAAGATCGGCGCCAACAGTATGGTGGCTGCCGGAGCGCTGGTGCCCGGCGGCAGGGAAATACCGCCTAATTCGCTGGCCATCGGATCGCCGGCAAAAGTGGCGCGGGAACTGTCGCCTGCAGAACAGCAGCATACCATGGCCTTGGCCAAACGTTACGAAAAACGGGCTTTGTTTTGCCTGGGCTTGGGCGAAAGCCCGGATTTCTAGAACAGACTTTTGCAGTGTGCTTGGCAAAGAAGCAAAAAGGGGGTAACGGCTGTGGATAGTAGTGACTGTGGGGGGTAGTGCTGTGATTGAAGATGTTCGGAAGATCATGGGCAACAATCAGAGCAGTATACTAAGGTCTGAACTGATGCTCACTGATATGGAGATAATGTTAATCAGGCAGGCCGGTTCCACGGTCCATTATCCCAAGGGTCACGTAATTTTTGCTGCCGGTGATATCTCGGACCGGGTTTATTTGATTGAAAGCGGCTGGGTGAAGATATACCGTTTATCTGCCGAAGGCAAACGGGTAACTGTGGGCAGTATCCGCAGCCAGGGTGAAATGATGGCTTTAACGGAAACGCTTTTAGGGGTGGAAAGAACTTGTTTTGCCGGCGCGATCAGCGATGTGTCCATGGTGGTGATGACCGGGCACAAGTTCGAGGAGCTTTTGGCCAAGCACTCTTTTCTTGCTATTACGGTGGCTAAATTGCTGGGGGCCAGAATGAGGGAGGCCGAGGCTTTGATTCAGGAAATGGTATGCTGGCAGGCGCCGGGCAGGCTGGCCCTGATGTTGATGAAAATGGGCGAAAAGATGGGGGAACCAACCGCCGGCGGAGTAAGGATCAACTTGTGCCTGACCCATGAGGAAATAGCCAGTATGGTTGGTACTTCGCGCCAAACGGTAACCTCGTTGTTAAACACCTTTAAACAGGAGAAAAGCATTAGCTTCGAAGGAAAGGCCATCAAGATTGAAAATCCCGATAAACTGGCCAAATGGATGGTCTAACAATTAGGATGGTCTAATAATCCCGCTTTAGGCGGGGTTATTTTTTTTGGTGTCTCTTTTTGTCATGACGGCGACAATTTATTGTCATCAAGATGACTTAAAGCTGTCGTTCCGGCGACAGGCATCATGGTTACTGATTTGTTAGACTTATGGTAATCATTAAAAATGATGATTATACGGCGGGAGGAGGATAATGACCGGTTTAAACCGCGTGGTTATGTTGCATCAGGCCAGGCTGGAGGCAGGTGATTTATTTGCGCAATTTTGAACAGCTTTGGGATAAACTTTTTCATCCGCATCAAGCTCAGCAGGCAGAAATCCAAAACAGGCTGAAAGAACTGCAGGAGCTGGCCCAAATTGCTCTGGAAATTGAAAATAGACAGATTTATAAGAGTTTGCAGACCGAAATGAATGAACTTTTCATGAAATATTTAACTTATGTTTTTTTTGACGGGTTGCGTTTTATCGTACCGCACTTGTTTTTGCTGGCTATTATTACCAGCAAAGTAAAGTTTATACCCCTGCCTGTTGCCCTGCCCTTATTGGGAAACCAAGTGGGCATTGTAATTTTGTACCCGCTGATGGCGCTGTTGATCCATTGGGGTTACAAAAAGTTTAGAAGCAAAAAAATGCAATTAAATTAAGGCGTTGGGATCTATAATTACTATCTAATTATTATCTGGACAGGAGGTAAAGTTGGCATGGATTTTACCGTAGCTGGAGTAACAGTTAATCCTATTTTGCTGATTGTATGGTCTTTGTTTGTCGGTTATGTGTTTTCCACGGTGGGCGCTGCCGGCGGCATTTTGGCCGGGGTGGGGCACATTAGTATCTTCGGTATTAAAAACGCCAATACGATTAAACCAATGAACCAGGTGCTAACCGTGATCAGCCCCATTATTTCGTCGCCGCTCTATTTCAAAGAGCGCCGTTTGGTGGTGCCGGCTGCTGTGGCCCTTGGTCTGGGCGGTATCCTGGGCGCTATTTTGGGGTCTTATCTTTCATCGCATTATTTGCACAATATGAGCTCATATAAACCGCTGTTTGGCGTCATTACTTTGTTTATAGCGATTAAAATCTGGACGGAACTGATGCCTGCGGCTCAGGCCAAACAAAAGACGATCCAGAAAGCAAACAAGGCTTTTGAAGAGAAAGTGAAAGAATTAAAAGCCGCCGGCAAAATGAATGAAATAAAAGATATCGGCGTTAAATTTTCTGAGATGGGTATAAGTAATTCCTTCACTTTCGCCAATGAAACCTTTAAGTACAATGCTGTTTCACCCTTCCTGGCCGGTCTGATTGTGGCGATTATCTCAGCTGCCTTAGGGGTGGGCGGCGGTTTCCTGCTGGTGCCCTACCTGAGCTCGATCCTGGGATTCCCCATGTTTATCGTAGCCGGTACCTCGGTGCTCTCGATTCTGGTTAGCTCGCTCGCCAGTATTGCCAATTATATACGCATGGGCAGCAGTCTTGATTTTGCCATGCTGGGTTTTGAGGTGATCGGGGTGATCGTCGGTTCTTACCTTGGCCCGGTACTTTCCAAGTACATCAAAGGCCAGTACCTCAAGATCTTTCTGGCGGTTATTCTTACTTACATTGGCGTCGGTTACCTGATCAGCGTCGTCGGGATCAAGATTATCT
>WQUS01000126.1 GCA_009781965.1 Bacillota bacterium
AGGCTTTGCGTATGAGCAAGCACAGCATAATTTCGAACCTCGAACCTCGAACATCGAATATCGAGTTAACCGTGCGCTCATACTCTTCGAGAAATCGCTTCCGGTTAATAACTTTACGGGCCTGGGCTACGGGTACTAACAAACACGGGGTCTGACTAGTAACCTTCAATCACAACTTGATGAGAAAAACCGTTTTGAATAAGCTTATTCAAAACGGTTTTTCCTGGTGTACCCGGCATGGGCGATGGCTTGGGGGTGCAAGTCCCCTACAGGATTGCCAGTGGGTGTTGAACGGTACGCACCCCCCTATCCGATCGGGCTTATGCTGCTGCTTGAAATTACTTTTCGTCTTTGGCAACTACGGCAGCTGCGGCGGTTTTATTAGCTTCGACGGTTTTATTAGCGTCAATAGTTTTACTAACTGCCGGGGCTTCGGTTTTCCCCTGCAGTAAACCGGTAATCAGCTGTTCCAAATCAAGCCCGGAGACGTTTTTCAGCAATTCCGGCGTCAAAGCCATCAACTCGGTTACATATTTGCTTAACCGGACCGCTCCGTCGCCGCCGCCATTGCCGGCATCCAGCACGGTGATCTTTTCGATATTTTGCAGCGGATCCGCTATTTTGCCGGCCAGATCCGGCAGCATTTTAGCGACAATATCTAATACCGCCGCCCGGCCGTATTTTTCGAAAGCCTCCGCTAATTTTTCCTTGGCTTCCGCTTCGGCTAAACCTTTTAAACGCACCACATCCGCCTCTGCTGTTCCTTTGGCCCTTTCGGCGTCTGCCGTGGCCAAACCTTCCAGCCGCTTTTGCTCCGCGTTGGCTTTGGCCTGGGCTTCAATGCTATACTGCAAAGAATCTGCTTCCCGGTATTTTTTGGCTTTATCCGCTTCCGCCGCTTGTTCCACGGCATAACGTTCCGCGTCCGCCCTTTTCTTTACTTCCGCGTCATATTGCCTTTCCCGGCGCAGAATCTCTTTATCCTGGATTTCAATCTCTTTTTCTTTGGTAATAATTTTTATCTGCATTTGCTCATTGATTACCTGCTGTTCCGAACGGGCCTGCTGAATATTATAGGCCTGATCCGCTTCCGCTTTGGCCTGGTCCTGTTCTTTCTTAAAAGAAGCCACTTTAAGTTCTTTCTCCTTGTTGGCCTCGGCTACGTTGGTGTCACGCAGCAGCTCGGCTTTCTGCCCTTCCTCATCGGCCAAAGCCTTTTTGATCCGCGCGTCGCGCACGGCTTCCGCTTCGGCGATTTCAGCGTCACGTTTTACCGCCGCAATCCGCGGTTTGCCTAAAGCGTCAAGATAGCCTTGTTTATCACGCACATCTTTAATCGTAAAGGAGACGATAGTGAGCCCCATTTTTTTCAAATCTTTTGCCGCCACGCCTTGCACCTCCTGGGCAAAACGATCACGGTTGCGGTAAACTTCCTCAACCGTCATGGTTCCCAGGATCGCGCGCAAATGGCCTTCCAAAACCTCCTGGGCTTCCGCTTGGAGCGCTTCGGTCGGTTTACCTAAAAACTGCTCGGCAGCCGTGGCGACATCTTCTATGGAACTGCCGATTTTAATAATCGCGACTCCATCCGCCATGACCGGTACCCCTTGTTCGGTATAAACCTCCGGTGTGGAGACATCTAATTTATGGGACAGTAAAGACAGCATCCCATATTGCTGAAAAATAGGGAGGATAAAACTGCCGCCGCCCCGGATAATTTTGATGCGGCGTTTAGTTTCGTCTGTCACCACATAGCGGCCCATTAAATAAGAACCGGTTACGATCATCGCTTCGTCCGGCCCCACGGTTTTGAAGCGGCTCATAAAAACCACGGCCAAAAAAACAATCACCGCAATGACAAGAACTAAAACATAAAAAGAACTTAGTGCGTGCAGATAACCCATTGGTTGTCTCCTCCTTTAAGCAGTTAATTACTTGTATAACCGCACGTTTTTAATCAGCGCATCCAAATCATGCATCAGCCGCATGGCTTGTTCAATGTCTGCATCGCCAAGTTTAGCTATTTCCAGAGTTAATTGATCCAGCTTCAAGATGGCCTCGTCAAGGAGGACAATAATTTTTTTCGCGGCGTCTTTATACTCTTGCTCCAACCCGCTGTAATCCTGCGCGGTTTGTTGGCGGTCCTGCTGGGTAAATTCGCTTATTTTGCGGCTATATTCCGCATCATTGAACAGCCGCATTTTGGCCGTAAAGCCGGTTACCAATTGGACCAGATAGGCCTGCAATGCCGTGACAGGGGCGCTGAATTTGTCGTAAGTAAGTCCGGCCGGGCCGAAACGCTTAACGATAATGCTTTGCAAATGATCAAAGCGCAAGCCTAAAGTATCCAGCCGCTCGACGACAGCGCTAAGTTTTTCATTAAAAAAAGGGGTTGATTTATTTTCGCGCAAATAGTGCGCTATCTTTGCTTTACAGTCCTGAAACGACACCGGTGTGGTATCCGGCGCCCGGTCGTTTGTCTTGCCGTCCCCATCGAAGACGGCGTTCTTGGGGACAGGCGAAACATACAGCACTCCGTCTTTTACCGCCTGCACAACCACTTGTGTGCCCTGCTCGATTGCCCCAGCCTCGCTGGCTGCTATTTGCCCGGTATTACCGGCCGCGCCGACGTTTAATAAAACTTCGCCATAGCCGTTCGCAGGGATGGCTAGAATGATTTCCCCTTCTTTGCCCACTAAATCGAGCACAGAAAAGCCGGTATTGTTTTCGGCGTTACGCATTGGTTTGATATAAAGAAAATAGAAGAGTATGGAAAATAGTATGGCAACAAGAGCGGCGGCTGTGAAAACCAGCGGGGCGTTCCAAGTGGTGGAGGAGGTCAAAATAAGCCCGGCGCCGCCTAAGACAGCAAGCCCGCTTACCAAAACGGTGGTATTCAAAAGGCCCCCGTGGCTGATATCGAAGGAATCCAACATTCCTCCCAGGATGTCATCAAAAAATATACTGATCACAGAGAAGATCACGCCAAAAATCAAACAGCCAAGATAAAAATTCAGCATCCGACTCCCCCTTTTTTCCTGCTCACTTATATTTTAACATGTTTATCGTCATTAGAATAATAAATTTTTGCATCCGGTGGTTTTTCCGGGTAAAATTGTCATATATAGTTGCATACAATTGATAATTTATTTAAGACGGGAGGCGTCGGCATGGGGTTTTCATTGGAGGTGCCGGACGAAGAGAAAGTAAAAGCGGAAATTAGCCGGGAAACTAAAGTCGTCTCTGAGGAAAGTCTGCGGATACGCCGGCAGGCGGAAGAAAATGCCGCCGCCGTAATCAACTGCGACATGGATTCATTAGCGGTGCAAAAGCAACTGACCGGGTCAATTGAACAGTTGGGGGCGGAAACTATCCGGCGATCGGCCCAAAAGAATATGCTGCTGCAAGTTTCGCTGGGCAATCTGTCTCAAACCGGCGGCGAAGGAGGCGAGGTTTCCCGCGGCTTGATGGAATTGAACCGGGCCATCAAAGGCCTTGATCCCAGCTTGGTAGACTTTACCAAGCAAGGCATTTTCGGCAAACTGTTCAATCCCGTGCGGGCTTATTTTGAAAAATACGAAAAAGCCGACACAACAATCGTTAAAATCATTGAGACCTTGGACCAAGGCAAGAAGAAACTGCAGGATGATAACACGACTCTGGCCATAGAACAGCAATCCTTGCGTGATTTATCGAAAAAGCTCAATAAAGAAATCACTATGGCGGTTGCCATGGACGAATTTATTGCCGCTAAAATTGAAGCGGTCCGGGCACAGGAACCGGCCCTTGACAAAATACGCTTCATAGAAGAGGAAATACTGTTCCCGCTGCGCCAAAGGATTATGGATATGCAGCAAATGATCATCATTAACCAGCAAGGCATCATGGCCATGGAGGTTGTGCAGCGCAACAATAAAGAGCTGATGCGCGGCGTGGAGCGGGCCAAAACCGTAACGCTAACGGCGCTGCGTACCGCTGTAATGGTAGCCGGCGCTTTGTATAACCAGAAGGTCGTGCTGCAGAAAGTACAGCTTGTAAACGAGACCACCAACAACATGATTGCGGCAACAGCCAGAATGTTGAAAGAGCAGGGCGGCGAAATACATAAACAGGCTATGGAAGCGAATATTTCCGTGGAGGTACTCAAATCAGCCTTTGCCGATGTAACGGAAGCTTTTGATCAAATCAGCGCCTTTAAACAACAGGCCCTGCCCGCTATGCAGGTAACGATAGACCAATTCAGGGAACTGGCCGCGCAAGGTGAGGCGGCGATCCGGCGCATCGAAAAAAGCGGCTGGTTAGCTGAGTGATCTGCTACTGATTTGCGCTATATTTTACCGAATAAACTCCTGCGGGAGTTTTCTTTTTATACCTCTGACCGCTCACTTATTAAACCCGGCACACATATGATGTGATTGAGAAAATATTCCTTCCGAGGGGTTGATCTATTGAACAAGAATATAATTCCCGCACCGTTGCCGGGACCGGCGCTGACCCCGGCGTTAGCCCCGGCGCCAAGAGCGACGGTTCTCGTAGGCGACCAGGTGGCGCTGCGCAACGCGGTTAACGCCGCGCCTAACGGAGTGCCTACCACTATTGAGCTGACCAATAATATTACCCTGACCGCGACAACCCTTAATATCCCCGTAAACAAGGTCATTACGCTGACCGGGAACTTCACCCTAACCCAATCTGCGGCGACAGCCACGATTACCTTGGCCGGCGCAACTAATTTAACCATTGACAGTATTACCATCACCCACGTACCCGGAATAGCCGGCAGCGGCGTGACTGTTAATACTAATGGCGTGCTGACCATGAACAGCGGCATAATCACCGGCAATACAACCGCTGCCTATTACGGAGGAGGCGGTGTAAATATACCCGCCGGCGGAACCTTTACTATGAACAACGGCGCTATTACCAACAACCAGGCCAGCTCCTTTGGCGGCGGCGTCTATGTGACCGGCGGAACCTTTACTATGTGGGGCGGGGAAATTTCCAACAACCAGGCCACCGGCATTGGAATGCCGACACGCTCGGGGTTAGGCGGCGGGGTAGCTGTTTTAAATAGCGCCTTTACCATGCACGGTGGTTTAATTAGCGGCAATACCAGTGATGGTATCAATTTTACTACGTACGGGTTGACGTATCACTATGTGGGCGGCGGCGGCGTTTATGTATTTGGCCAAGCCGCCAGCCCTTCAAATTTCACCATTTGGGGCGGTGAAATTTCTAACAACACAGCGCTCAACGGTCCTGGCGGCGGGGTGTATGATTATGGTTATTCTACTATGATCGTCCAAGGCGGCGAAATTATCAACAATACGGCAACCGCTGCCAGCACTTATGGCGGTAATATGGGCGGCTACGGCGGCGGCGTAGCCAGTGACGGTACTAAAATGATCATGTATGACGGTAAAATTAACCACAATAAAACTATAGTCACGCTGGAAACCGAAGATCTTATCAGCTACGGCGGCGGTGTACACTCTTACAGCACCGAGGGGTTTACCATGTACGGCGGCGAAATTTGTTTTAACCAAGCGGAATGGCAAGCCGGTGTTTCTGTCGAAAACGGTCCGTTTACTATGTATGGGGGTAAAATCTGTAATAATACCGCTACCGGCAATAGATTTTGGGGCGGCGGTTACGGCGGCGGTGTTACACTCGGTTATTACAGTACCATATTTACTATGGAAGACGGCGAAATTTCGGGCAATGTAACGCAAGGAAATCCAGGCGATAACTTCGATTTTTATGGCGGCGCGGGTGTATTTCTTGAAAGTGGCAAGCTGCAAATGAACGGCGGCGCCATCACCGGCAATATCGCCGAAGGGGCCGCCAACGGCGGCGGGGTGTTCAATTACAGAGGGACCGTCACCATGACCGGCGGCGTCATCTCCGACAATAGCGCCGCTCAGGATGGAGGCGGGATCTACCAAACTGCCGCGCAGCCGCTGAGCATC
>WQUS01000127.1 GCA_009781965.1 Bacillota bacterium
GTTAGTACCCGTAGCCCAGGCCCGTAAAGTTATTAACCGTAAGCGATTTCTCGAAGAGTATGAGCGCACGGTTAATAACTTTACGGGCCGGCTTGATGCTAAACAGTAACGTGTGACCAGTAACGTTTTGTGGTTATATTTGCTAAGACCGGATGCGCTACTATTGCGTTATATAATATTATATAATACAATAATTATGTAAAAAGGAGTGTTCAATTTGGCCTATATTTATCCAGCTATATTTACACCATCCACAGTAAAAGAACGCGGTACCGTATATACAGTTGAAATTCCAGATATATTAGGCTGTGTCACCGAAGGAGATTCGATCGCAGAAGCAATCTACATGGCAAGGGAAGCTTTAGCCGGATGTATATTAGCGTTAAAACAAAACAAGGAAGATATTCCAAAACCGTCAGCCTATGATAATATTGTGCCGGGTAAAAACGAATTTGTTACTCTAATAGATGTGGATTTAAATGACTATTTACGGAAAAAGGAAACCAAGTCTATTATTAAAACGGTTAGTCTTCCACAATGGCTGGCATCTATGGCTGAAGAAGCCGGTATCAGTTACTCGCAAACCCTTCAGACCGCATTAAAACAAAAACTTGGTATTGACTAAACAACAGCCATCATAATTGATAAACGGCTTGAGCAGCTGAAGCTCAAAAATGAATTTTGGGAGTGGAAAGGAGAACGGCTATGGAAAATGTCTACACAGCTAATCAGATAAAAGAAAAGTTGCTGCCGGTTTTTGATGCCAGCCCTGTCGAAAAAGCAATCCTTTTTGGCTCTTACGCAAAGGGAAACCAGACACGAGTAAGTGATGTTGATATTTTCATAGACAGCAAAGGGAAAATCAAAGGGATTGACTTTTTCGGGGTTTTGCAGGATATTACAGAAGCTCTCCACATACCGGTAGATTTAATTGAGGCTTCCCAAGTCATACATGGGGGACGGATAGACCGTGAAATTGCGGAAACAGGGATAATAATTTATGAAAGAGCATGATCTGGTCCTCCTTGAAAAGATAAGAGCCTATGCCATACAAGCAATACAATTCAAAGGCACGATGGATTTTTTAGAGTTTTCAAAAGATGCAAAAACAGTGGCGGCTTGTATTTTTAATTTGAGCCAAATTGGGGAATTTGTTGGACGATTGAGTGACGAGTTTGTAGTGGCTAATGACCAAATCCCTTGGCGTAAGATCAAGGGTATGAGAAACAGAATTGCACATGACTATGAAGGGATTTTGCTGAATATTATCTGGGACGTACTCGTGGACTTTTTGCCTGAATTAATTGATAAAATTGAAAAAATAGACTCTGATTGAGTTGTTTTACGCTTCGTTACTAGATGTGAGGAAAAGAAGATGCCTAAAAAAACTTACTTTATAAGCTATACTACCCGCACGGAAGCGGATAAGCAGTGGGCCAATGTATAGTTTACTCAGGATTTATATGGGAGGACATCTAAATGAACAAGCTAAACAACATAAAATGGTTTACCCTCGGTATTGCAATCGGTATTTTAGTCACAACGCTTATTGTTCTTGCCGTTGCCGCCAATACACAAAAACAAGCGACGCTGACCTATCGAGATATAAAGATAATACTGGATGGTGTTACAATTACTCCAAAGGACGTAAATGGAAACGTCATTGAACCTTTCATAATTGACGGAACGACATATCTGCCCATAAGAGGAATCTCGAGTGCGCTAGGCATTGATGTAGAATGGGTAGGCACTACAAGCACTGTCACGCTTACATCCCCTGATAGCGCAACTCTTGCCACCTTCGAAAAAATCTCGTGGCAGGTTGGATCCATTGCTTCAAATGATTATGGAATAAAATATAGTACAGACGAAATGAATTTCAAACAATATCCGTTGGATAAACTGATTGCCTATTGCCTTAACAGTGACGGTGCATACTCAGAGGGTTCCTTTGATGAATTATATCAACGCTTTTTAGAAGCTCCAAATACTGTATTAGCTTATATTGCGTTGGTAGGTGACAGCATTACGCGAGATGGCATCCCAGCGAAGATCGCCTTATGTAAAATCATCGTTTCTGAAGATGTATTCTTTTACGATATTACTAAATCGTTCAAGACCATTTTAGAAAAATTAACCGAAACTTATCCATCTGGTAGTGTGGCAGATATCCTTTCTTGCATGAATGAAGAATATAAGTTAGCCATTGAGCGTGCTAAATAAGCAAACTGCCATACAGATTGAAAAACGTTGCCATATCGTCGTTATCCGGATTATCAGACCCGTTTTTGCATAGGCGTGTAAATGCCTTCAGAACGCATAAAACCCGTTTCGAGGGGTAGGGTATGCAACTATACAGACGTTGGGCACGGAGCATCCCTCCACCGCCACTACTTACAATAACATCGAGGGCGTATACAACTACTAAGGCGAATACGCCAAGGCCTTGGAGTGGTATCGGAAATCTTTGGCAATTTTTGAAGATAAACTGGGCAAAGACCATCCTTATGCTAAAATCGTGCAAAATAATATAAACGCCTTATAACCCAATCCGGCCTGCTGCGGATATATAAAAAGCAAACCCAGTACTGAAAACCATCATTTGTGGTCATAATTGATTATATGAGGTCATTAGAGACATTTGCCGCGCCTTTAGCGGCATGTTATAATTTCACTTAATATAATCTTATTGTGCAAGTGACATAGTATCCTAGTCGGGAACCCTTTTTTGAAGACGGGCCTAAAAATCCGTCAAGGGCACATCGATGAAGTTCCTGGTGCTGGCTACTGACGCCCAGTCGGGGGTTGGTACTGGGAGTTAAGGGGGCGGGGCGACCTGCAATGGCATGCGGACATTGACCCTGCCCCCGCGGAGACCCGTGTGCGTGGCCGTATTAGTCATACGGCTATGGCTCGGGTATAAACCTGCATGTGGGGAAAGCTGCGTGCAGAGTAGCCTGCCTTGAGTGGTGCCGGTGGAGGTCCGGATGCGGCAGCCAGGCGTAAGGGCCCTTACCTTGGCTGAAGCGGGTTTAAACCGTCATTGCAAAAGAGGCTAAAAAAGGTCATCCCGTGGAGGAAAACTCCTAGGCTATCCTTTTTATCGGAGCGATACGGGGATTATAGTGTGGATCTAAGTGGTAATCCAGCCACGGAATCGGCGACGTTCCGGGGTTCTGTTTAAAGGGAAACCGCCGGCATGGCGACAGCCGGTACGGAATTGGGAAAACCTGCTGGACCTAAGCCACAACATTTACCCGTATCGTCGTCACTTGCTTACCTGATACATGTTACTGGTCAGACCCTGTGCTTGTTAGTACTCATAGTGACTACGGCACGCAAAACTATTAACCGTAAGCGATTTCTCAAAAGAGCATGAGCGCACGGTTAATAGTTTTACGTGCCGGCTCGAAGCGAAAGCAGTAACGTGCGAACAGTAACTGATACATAATATCCGGGGATAATAATTATGGAGTGGAGCAGTAGTTGAAAAATCATAAGTCTACAGTTTCCGGCAAGTACATAATATTTGTCGGTTTTATTTCTTTTCTAATCGCCGCGCTGTTTTTTCTGCTGTCCAATTTTTTTACCCATGCCTTGCACAGTCTCATATTATCTTTTATCTTTCTGCTGCTGATCATATTTTTTGGTATTGCCGCGGACCTGGTGGGCACAGCGGTAATGGCGGCCAATGAAAAACCTTTTCACGCCAAAGCCTCCAAACGGCTTAAAGGCGCCCGGGAGAGCATTCTCTTAATCCGAAACGCCGACCGGGTGGCCAATATCTGCAACGATGTGGTGGGAGACATCACCGGTACGGTCAGCGGCGCTCTGGGTATTGCTCTGGTCCTGCAGATTATTAAAATGTGGGAGGAATTAAACCTGTCCGCATTGAACATGTTGTTTACGGCGCTTATCGCCGCCCTTACCGTGAGCGGCAAAGCCTTCGCCAAAAAAATGGCGCTGACCCATCCCAACGACGTTATTTCCTTTGCCGGTCGCTTTATGGCTGCATTTAACGCCATAATCGCTATCAGATCGGCCAAAAAATAGGTATAATAATAGCACATAATAGTAGCAATACCGAACTAATGAAGGTGATGGATTGGGCGGTTATCTGGAACAAATCAACTCTCCGCAGGATTTGCATAATTTAAACCTTGCGCAGCTGGAAGAACTGGCCGCGGAAATAAGAAAAACCATTATCAGCACCGTAGCCGTCAACGGCGGCCATTTGGCGCCCAACCTTGGCGTTGTTGAGTTAACCATTGCCTTGCACCGGGTTTTTCAGACCCCCAGGGATAAAATTGTCTGGGATGTGGGCCACCAGAGTTATGTGCATAAATTACTTACCGGCCGGCGTAAAAAGTTCCATACCTTGCGCCGCCATGGCGGTTTAAGCGGTTTTCCCAACCCGAAGGAAAGCGAACACGATGCTTTTGCCGCCGGCCACAGCAGTACTTCCATCTCCGCGGCGCTGGGCCTGGCCCTGGGCCGGGATCTGATGGGCGACACCCACGCGGTGGCGGCGGTCATCGGGGACGGCGCCATGACCGGCGGTATGGCCTTTGAAGCGCTTAATCACGCCGGCCAATTGAAAACCAACCTGATTGTGGTGCTCAATGATAACGAAATGAGTATTTCCCACAATGTGGGCGCCATGTCCGGATACCTGACCAGGATCAGAACCGACCCCAAGTATACCAGGGGCAAGGATGAACTGGAACAACTGATGAAGCGCATTCCTTCCATTGGCTCCACCATGCTAAGGTTTGCCGAGCGCTTTAAAGACGGTTTGAAATATTTTCTGGTGCCGGGCATCATTTTCGAGGAACTGGGTTTTACTTACCTGGGACCGGTTAACGGGCACAATATCCGCTCGATGATTAACACCCTGGAACAGGCTAAAACCCTCGGCGGGCCGGTGCTGGTGCATGTGATTACCGAGAAGGGCAAGGGATACGCCCCGGCGGTGGAAAAATCGGATCTGTTTCACGGCGTCGGCCCCTTTGACGTGCAATCAGGCGCCTGCCTTAAAAGCACCGATGCCAGCACTTATACCGAAGTGTTCGGCTGTACTTTAGCGCGCCTGGCGGAGCAGGACCACCGGATTGTGGCCATTACCGCAGCCATGTGCAGCGGCACCGGCCTGACGGAATTTGCCCGTCTTTTTCCGGGCCGTTTCTTCGATGTCGGCATTGCGGAGCAGCATGCCGTTACTATGGCGGCAGGGTTGGCTAAAACCGGGCTCAAACCGGTGGTGGCCGTTTATTCAACCTTTTTACAGCGGGCTTACGACCAGCTGATCCACGACGTCTGTCTGCAAAACCTGCCGGTAGTATTGGCCATTGACCGGGCGGGCATTGTCGGCGACGACGGTCCAACCCATCACGGACTGTTTGATCTGTCGTTTTTGCGTTCCCTTCCCAATATCAACATTATGGCTCCCGCTGATGAAAAAGAATTTCAGGATATGCTGTACACCGCTTTTAATACCGATGGCCCTTGCGCCTTGCGCTATCCCCGGGGAGCCTGCCCAGGCGCGGTGTTGGAAGAGCAGTGGAGCGAAATGCCCTTGGGCCGGGCGGAAGTTCTCAGCGAGGGCAAAGATATTACGATTCTGGCCGTGGGCAATATGACGCCGGTTGCGGTCAGAGCCGCCGAGCTCTTAAAAGACGCCGGCATCTCGGCCACTGTAATTAACGCCCGGTTTGTCAAACCATTGGACGAGGACTGCATTATCCACTATGCCGGTTATACCGGACGGCTGATCACCGTGGAAGAAAATGTACTGGCCGGCGGCTTTGGCGCCGCGGTGTTAGAGTTGCTGAGCAGAGTACCGGCCCATAAAATGCCCCGCAGCAAACCGCTCAATGTTAAATGCCTGGGGATTCCCGATGTTTTTGTCGAACATGGCAGCCAGCTGCTCCTGCGGGAAAAATACGGTTTGTCACCGGACCATATTGCC
>WQUS01000128.1 GCA_009781965.1 Bacillota bacterium
TTGGGGGGCAGGTTACAGGAACAGGTTAAAGCTTTGTTGCTTACTATAACTGGGTTGGGGGTTGTGTTTTCCACCGCGCCAGCGGTTTAGTTCAAAATCTTTTGATCCGCCGGGAGAGGGATTAAAATAATAGCACAAGAGGGGAATGAGAGCAGATCGCGTTATAGACAAATAATGATTTAATTGTTATGATTAATAGTAACAAAATTCAGAATTAACTACCTTGATTGCTTCCAAAAACATAAGCATTTTTTGTCCTGGTGCGTAAACTCGCTTGTAAGAAAAGTTTTTTGGGGGGGTAGATAGAATGAGCGGTACCGTATCTTTAGAACAGGAACTGTTAGACAAGCTGAAAGAAGCGGTGGTTTTTTTTGATGAAAAGCAAATGGAGGATGCCATTAAACAATGGCTGAAAAACGGCTACGACCCCGCCGTAGCTATTTTTAACGGGCTCTTGCCAGGCATGGAGGGAGTGGGCAAGCTTTACGAAGACCAGGTGTATTTTATCCCGGAAATGTTATTATGCTCCGAGGTGCTCTATAGAGGCCTGGAAATACTGTGGGCAATGGTGGATAAAAAGAAAGTTGTCTCTAAGGGTACGGTTGTGATCGGCGTGGTTAACGGTGATATTCACGATATTGGCAAAAATATTGTTAAGATTATGCTGGATATATCAGGCTTCCATATTTACGATCTGGGCCGGGACGTGCCTTTCGAAAAATTTATTCGCACCGCGGAAATGGTAAAGCCGGACATTGTTTGTTTGTCCGCCATGATGACCACTACCATGTTTGAGATGAGAAAGATCATTCGCATGTTTAACGAGCGCAACCCGGGCATCAGAATACTGGTCGGCGGCGCCCCGGTGTCTGAAAAATTCGCCCGCCAGTGGGGAGCCAGCGGTTATGGCGAGGATGTCAATCATGCCTTGCAGATGGCGGTCAGTCTGATGAACCAGATCAAGGCCGGCTAGGGTGATGCTTAATATTTGGCATTGGTTTCGATGAAAAGCGCCGATGAAAAATAAAAGCAAAGTGGGTTAAAATTAAAATGGACGTTACTGAGGGCAAGTTGATTATTATTACCGGCGCCGGTAAAGGAAAAACGACTACAGCCCTAGGCGAGGCTTTAAGATTCTGCTTGAATGGCAAGAAGGTTTTGATTCTCCAATTCATTAAAGGAGCCAGAGTTTCCGGTGAATTTAAGGCTGCTAAAAAATTGGGTCCTAATTTTGTCATTAAGCCAATGGGCCTGGGGTTTGTCAGATTTGCATCCGGAGAAAAAAAGGCGGAACACCAAGCAGCGGCGCACAAGGCTGTTCAAGCGGCTCAAGAAAGCATCTTATCCGGAGCATACGACTTAATTGTTTTGGATGAACTGCTGTACAGCATTGGCTTTGGACTGATTCAAATGGAAGATGTAATTGCCGATTTGCTCAAACCCAAACCGAAACATTTGACTTTAATACTAACCGGGCGCAATGCTCCGCCGGAATTGGTGGACTTAGCGGATTACGTGATTGAGGCGCAAGGGCTGAAACATCCTTTTAAACAAGGGATACCGGCGCAAGTGGGCATAGAATTTTAATATCCGTCGCGCGACATACGGAACAGCTTGTTTATGACCGTGGTTAAAAATAGTTAATTGAGTTAAGGTGATAATTGTTGAATTTGGGACAAAAAATTAGGGATTTAAGAAAAGAGCGTGGCCTGACCCTGGTTGATATCGCGTCCAAAATACAAGTTTCGCCCTCTTATTTGAGTGCGGTGGAACGCGGTTTAAGAAAACCGTCTATCCCAATGTTGAAAAAAATAAGTGATTCTTTGAATGTTTCCGCAGCTTACCTGGTAGGTATAATGAACGATGCCGTTACGGCTGAAAAGATTCGGATGATGCGCGAAAGCAGGAATTTGAGCCTGAAGGATATCTCTGAAATTAGTGAGATCCCTTTATCTACGCTGAGAAAATTTGAATCCGGGATGGCCAAACCTGATGCGGATGAGTTAGTAAAGTTGTCGGAGGCGTTAAATATTCCGATGCGCTATTTTCTGGATCAGGACGATAACAATAATGCTATTGGCTCCCGATTAAAAAAATTGCGCACCAACCAAGGCATGACTGCTACAGCTTTAGCGGATAAAGCAGGGGTGTCGCCCGGTTTGATCAGTCAGATTGAAAATGGCCAGACTACCCCTTTACTGCAAACCCTGGAGTCTTTAGCTGAAGCCTTGAATAGCTCGTTAAGCTATTTTTTGATGGAACAAGATGATGTTAAGGATCTCATTGCCACATTAAACCCCGATCTTTTGGATTTGCTGAGTGATCCTAAGGTTCAGGCAGTATTAAGGGTGGTCAAAGAATGCAACACAAATGAATTGAAATATATCATAAATTATATTCATTTTTTTAAACGCAGCCGTAATCTTCTATGACTTAGCCTGTTAATGATGACATTAACCATCAATAGCGGTGAAGCAGGATGGTTTGGCAACCGGTGATTTTGCTTTACCGCTATTGATGGCACTGCTATAAATGTAATAATCGGCGCGCGTTGTCCTCATAGATTTTCTTTTTCGTCGAATCGGAGATGGCCATTTTCTCTATCCCGTTAATGGCCTCGCGAATCGAAACGTCTCCGTTTTCCACATCATACGGCATATCGGTACCAAAAAGCACGTGGTCTTCACCAAAAAATGCCAGTCCGCATTCCAGGGAATAATTGCTGTTGCCGTCCAAGGCGGTATCGGCATAGAACATCTTCAGATATTCTATGGGCTGTTTGGTCAGGCCTGGGAAAAACTCGCCTTTAAGACGTTCAAGTCCATTATTGTAATGAGCAATGATGCGATCGGAGAAATAAGGGACCATGCCCCCCAAATGATGGGTTATAAACTTAATGGTTGGAAACTTTTCAAAGATGCCTGCGAAGACAAGCCTAATCATCGCTGCGGTGGTGTCGTAAGGCCAGCCGAATATTGAGAACAATTGGTTATAGGAAACAGTCTCGGCAGCGAAATCAGGTTCGCCGGAACTGCGCATCGGATGAATCCAGATCGGTAAATCGAATTTGCTCATCATTTCATAAAGGGGCGTCATCTCATCACAACTCATTGGCTTGCCGTTGACCCGGGTATAGACCTGAATACCCTTAAAACCAAGTTTTGTAATCGCCCGTTCAGTTTCCTGCAAAGCATAATCAATATTGTTTAATGGTACATTGGCAATGGCGGCAATATGTTGAGGATATTTTGCCACTGCATCAGCCATCTCGTCGTTGCATAAACGAGTCAATTCCAATGCCTCTTCAGGGCTGACAATTTCCTCAATGGGCGGCATGGTGGTGGATATTACCTGCACCAAGTCTTCGTACGGCTCTAATTTTCGCATGCGCTCTTCGCAGTTGGTTAAAACCGGCCGTTTGTCCTGCACAGCCCTTTCAGTGGGAAATTTATCGGCGTATTTGTAGAGAGCTTCCTTATATTTGGGGAGCATTACATGGTTAAAAATATCAATTTTCATGTTTATAAAACCTCCATTTAAAATGTAATTAATTGTTTATAACATCCTTGATGAACCAAAGTACGGTTCTAACCTTTACTTAACCAGCGGTTTTAAAAAGCTGTCCCAAGCCTCCCGCAGTGCGGGCCCGATGGATGACGACGGCTAATAATACAAGCAGTAAACCAATGATATCGGTTGTAATGCCGGGCTTGATCAGCAGCAGACCGCCGGAAAGGATAATTAATCTTTCCCATATCGTTGATTTTTTGAATATCCATCCCTGGATAGCCGAGGCAAATGCCCAAACGCCAACCGCAGCGGCGGCTACTGTGACAAGGATCACCCATAGCGGACCGATACCCAGCAAAGACGGATCGAAGACGAACATATAAGGAACAATATATATTGGCATAGCCAGCAAAAAAGCCGTTACTCCGGTGGAAAACATCTCGCCGCCGGCTACCGAGGCGGACACATAAGCTGAAATTGCCACCGGAGGTGTAATCATGCCGATAATACCAAATACAAAAACGAAGAAGTGAGCGGCAAGAGGACTGATGCCCATTTGAATAAGGGTTGGCGCTACCAAAACAGCCAGCGTAAGATAACAGGCTGTCGGAGTTAAGCCCAGTCCCAAAATGAAACTGGCTATCATGGTTAGGAACAGCAATAGCAATAAAGAACCGCCGGACAGCGAAATTAACGTTTGTGACAATTTAACGCCCAGCCCGGTAACTTCAATAATGCCTACCACAATACCAACTGCGGCGCAGGTTATTGAAACTTCCAAAGAAGATCTGGCGCCAACATGCAATGCTTTGAGCAAACCGCGCCAATTTTCCCTGGTACTGGGAGCCAGCAAACTGCATATAATGACAGCGGCAATGCCAAACAAGGCCGCTCTGGATGGTGAGTAATGCTTGACTACCAGCAGATAGATCAGTAAAAACAATGGGGTAAATAAATGCCAACCGCGTTTAATAACAGATAAAACATTAGGCAGCTGGTCTTTGGCTATTCCTCCTAAGCCAAGCTTTTGCGCCTCAAAGTCAATAGCAAAAATTAGAGCCAGATAATATAAAATAGCAGGGATTACAGCCGCCGAAATTATTACACTGTAGGGGACCTGTAAATAGTCGGCCATAACAAAGGCCGCGGCGCCTAAAAAAGGCGGCATCAACATGCCGCCGGTGGAGGCAACTGCTTCAATGGCCCCGGCCATCCTCGGCGAGTATCCTATTTGTTTCATCATGGGAATAGTGACTGAACCGATGGTAAGAATATTGGCCACAGAGCTGCCGGAAATGGTTCCAAAGCAGGCGCTGCCTATAACGCTCACTTTGGCGGGGCCGCCCCGGAAGCTGCCAAATAACCCGCTAGCCAAGTTAATAAATACTTGGCCGATGCCAGACAAGTTAAAAAACGAAGCAAACAGAACAAACATGAAAACGTCTGTGGATGATATGCCTAAAATGGTACCCCACATGCCATTACCGGAAATGTAAATCAGGTTTGTAACTCTTTCCAGAGAAAACCCGCCGGTCCTTAAAACGCCGGGTAAATATACCGATACAAAGGGATAAGCAATAAACGCCATTATAATGATGGGCAGAACCACCCCCATTAAACGACGCGTTGCTTCCAGAAGAAGTATTACCGCGACTATACCCAAGATTATTTCATAGGTTGTAGTTGCCCCGACTCTCATGGCCAGAGCTTCTTCGTTAAACTGCTGTTGATAAAATATATAACCGCAAAAACAGATAACCCCCAAAATAAATAACATGTCCAACAACGGTAATTTATTATTATCTGATTTATTCTTTCTCACGGGGTAAAGGAAAAAAGCCAAGACAAGCGCAAAGCTAAGGTGTATTGCACGGTGGGCATAAGGATTTAAATAAATGATCCCCAGGCTGATGGCAATCTGATAACAGCTCATGGCTACGGCAATCCCGATTACCAGTTTTGCCAGCCAGCCTTGAAAACTACGGTTACGTTCGCCGGTTTTTTCCGTAACCTTTATCTCAGAAGTTTCTATTTTTTCTTTTTCCATGTTGGTTCCACCCACATTCTATTTTTATGCCCTTGTTTGATTACGAAATAGATGCTCTTAAACTGGCGTTTTCAAGCGAGTATAAATTGTTCGCCGCTTGAAAACGCCGGATTCAAGCTACTCTTTCCAAACCCCTTTTTCTTTAAAGTATTTAATAGCGCCCGGATGATATGGCAGCACCTTGGCGGTAATGACCGCATTTTCCACTGTATAATCCGCGCCCGCCGGAACGGCGGCTTTTAAAGCGTCAGTGTTGTCCATAATCGCCTTGGTGATTTGGTAAGCCATATCATCAGGCATATCAGCTCTGACTACGATGTGACTGTAATCTCCGGCTGATGTAATATCTTTGTCCTGTCCTTTATTGTTGCCGGCTTTGATGGTAATGGCACTTAAAAATGGGTATTTATCTATGATATATTTAATCCCCTCTGCATCAACGCCAATCCAGTTGACGTCGGTTGAAGTGGCCAACTCGGTCAGCGCAGGCACGCCGCCCGTAGATATCGGCCAACAAACCCCGTCAAGGTGACCGTCTTTAATTTGCTGCACGGCGTCATCCAAATTTTGAATTCTGCTTACCCCGGCCAGATCTGATTCCTTTATTTTGTAATACTCCAAAATAGCTAACCAAATATCATAGCCCATACCTGAACCTGGCGGATTGGATCCAATGCGCTTCCCTTTCAGGTCAGTCCAGTTTGCTATGCCGGAATCTTTAGGGGCAATGAGTATCCAAGTTGAAGGGTGGCCGGCAAAGAGTACTTTTATGTCATGAGGCTCTGTAAAAAACTTTTCACCCTTTAAAGCATAGTAAATATTTCCGCCATATGCGTAACCCATTTGCAGTTCGTTGGCGCTCATCCGTTTGATATTTTCCACTGACGCGCCGGTAGGCTGGGCGGTAGCAGTGTAACCGGGGATGTTGTTGGTAATCAGTTCAGCCATTTTGATCCCTAAAGCATAAAATAAACTGCCGCTCGGGGCGGTGCCAATATTAATTTGCACCTTGGGAACAGTTTTGCTGTCGGCGCCTTGGTCCGGTTTAGCGGTGGTCTGGCTGGCGTTGCTGCCGCAAGCCGTAACGGTAAGAACTAGCAATAATAACAAAGTGACGGTAAAAACCAGTTTTTTAAGATTCTTCATACAATGACCTCCTTATTTAACATAATATTTAGATTATTTAATATTATAAGCCGGGACATATAGACAAGCAATTCAAAGTTGTCATATAATCATTCTCAAAAGGAATAGTTGCGTAGTGAGGCATATAGCTATGGATATAAAACAATTGAAATATATTCTTGTTTTGGCCAGGCATAAAAGCTTGTCCGAAGCGGCTTATGAAATTTCGCTGTCCCAATCTTCTTTGTCTAAAAATTTGGTGCAAATTGAAAGCGAATTAGGAGGCGTTCTGCTATTTGACCGGTCTACCAGACCGGTAAAGCTGACTGACGCCGGCAAAGAATTTATCTGCTATGCCCAGCGGATGGTAGATGATTTTGAAGCGTTGAAACTGGCCATGGGGAAATACCAGATCATGCATCAAGCTCATTTGGTAATTGGCAGCATCCCTGTAATCGCCCGTTTGGGGCTGACAACATTAATAGTATCTTTTCAAAAAAAACACCCGCAAATCAGTGTTGAAATTAAAGAGCGGCCAAGCGCGGAACTTTTACATCTCCTCAAACGCAAAGAGATAGATGTTGCCTTTATTACTGTTCCTGACGACGACTTCTATAATAAGCACCCCCTGTTTACTTATTACACTTTATTAGAGGATGAGATTTTTTTGGTTGTCAATCAATCACATAAGTTTGCACAACGAGTATCGATTGATTTGGCGGAAGCAAAAAAAGAAGTTTTTATTTTGTTGGATTCTTACACGGGAATCTATAACATTTGCATGGATGCATTTCAGACAGCTGGCTTTACGCCCCAAATATATGAAATAAGAAATGTCGAAACGATTATGGAGTTGGTGTCCGAAGGTTTGGGCGTCACCTTATTGACAGGAAGATTGGCCCGCTCCTTTGAACGACCTAATATAACTATGGTTCACTTAAACCAGCCGTTCAAACGTGCTACCGCAATAGTTGTATGGAACCAACCACAGCTTGCGTTTCCGGTAAAAATGTTTGTGGAACAGTCTTTGGAATGGGCTGCTCTAAACAATTAAACAATGTTTAACTTTGGGAAAAACCACTTAAAAAAAACAGTCAACCATTCAGCGGAGAATTCAACCGTTTACCAATTAAAGGTTCTATTTTATTCAGGACCAGTTATTATTAAATTAAGAATATTCCCAACATCAGGCTCCGGCTGAGCATAAAGCCTTCTCTTTTTTGCACTGATTTTAGTTATAGTTCATTTTATATGAACATATGCACAATAATATGGTCAATGGTGTCATCTGGACCATAGTCAATCATAAAACCTTTGTTTGCTTAGCTGCCCTAGGAAGGGAGGTAATCTATGGGGAGGCCTGAATATCGCTTGTTGAGAGAGAAAAATGGTAAAAAAGCACAAAGGAGGTTTTAAAATGGCAAGATTTACATCCATGGCCTACGGCAGTGCGGATGAAATGGTTTTTGGAACCGCTAAAAACCCTGTCAAATACGGACGGGATTTTGAAGTCGGCGGTGGCTATGTTTTTCCGGAGTTAGTTGTCCACCCCAGGCCAGGTAGTGAAGAAACAAAGAAAAGCTTACTCAGAGAATATGAAAAGGCGGTTTCCGATGCGCTGGAGCGTTGCGTAACCCTTGGATTCCCGGGGATTCAAATCGAGCTGGAGCATGTTTACCAGATGACCAGATACCCGGATTGGGGTGGCGACATTGCTGCCCAGACCAAAAAACTGATGGAAGACTGCTATAAGAAATATGGTTTAAAGAGCGCTATTCGCTCTACTATTGCCGACTATCGCAAACCCGATGAGGAAGATATGCGGCAAAGCGACGCCATGAAGACAACCCTGGAAGCTTTTGAAGCTTGCGGCGCCGGTGGAACGGACAACCTGTCTATTGAGTCAGTGGGCGGTAAAGAGATCAGCGACTATACCATAGTGCGTCAGGATATCAGAGGAGTTCTTTTTGGTATTGGTGTTTTAGGCAGTATTGATGTGGAAAATCTGTGGAAACAAGTGGTTGCTATTGCCGCCAAGCACGGAGCAACCCCCGGCGGTGAAACCGACTGCGCCCAGGCTAACGTAGCTATGTTTATGGCCGGCGGTTATCTGGATAAGTCAGTGCCGCACACCTTTGCCGCCATTTGCCGGGCCATTGCCGCCGCCCGTAGTTTAGTGGCCTACGAACAAGGCGCCAAAGGGCCGACCAAGGACTGTGCTTATGAGGACCCGATTATTAAAGCTATTACCGGCGTCCCCATTGCTATGGAAGGTAAAACCTGCGCCTGCGCCCACGCTGATATGCTGGGTAACCTGGTTGCCTCCTGCTGCGACCTCTGGAGTAATGAGGCCGTTGAATACCATGATATGTTTGGCGGTACCAGCGCGGCTGTGTTTACTGAGATACTGGGCTACGATGTGGCTTTGATGAATACGGCTATTCAAATGGGCAAAGCCAAGGACCTGCGGGACATGCTGGTTAATTCCGATAAATATCGGGATACCCACGGCTTCATTTTGGCGCCGGTGAACGCATACGAAATTGGCAAAGCTATTGTGAGCAAAAGCGACTCCTACTATGCCAGAGCCAGAGCGGGCGGAATTAAAGCCGCCGAATTAATGCGGGCAGATGCAAACCTGCAACTGTCGGCATTTGAAAGACAAGTTCTGGACTCCACTTATGATGCCTTATTATCCTTACCGGATAATGAGCAGAACTTTATTGATGAGTGCATCAATATCTATAAAAAAGTGGTTCCCGGCTTCAAACCGTCCAATTACGGACTGTAATTTAGTAATAAACTGTAGGTTAGGGTTAGTAATAAATTGACCGAGTAAAGGAGGTAAAAGCATGTCTGCCGCTTTAGATTATTCCAAAATCTTTGTGCGCTATGATTTAAAACTGGAAAGAGGAACAAAGGAACACGGCGCTCAATCTGACGACATACTTAAAAAAGTAGTCAATTGTGTGGTTGACGGGGATGTGGATAACATTAACGCCCTGGTGACGGAAGCCTTGCAAACCATTGATCCTTTGAAGGTGATCTCCGCCCTGGTGGATGGCATGAATGAAGTCAGCCGGCTTTGGGATGAAGGCATTTATTATCTGCCGCAGGCCATTATATCTTCCGACGTCATGTTGGAAGGGGTTGATCTTTGCGAGCAAAAGATGGGTAAAGCGATGGAGAAAAAAGGTGTCGTAGTGACCCATACTGCCGAAGGTGATATCCATGACCTGGGACAGAAAATTGCTAACGCGTTATTGCGGGCCAATGGCTATGAAGTTATTGACCTGGGTAAAGACGTTCCGGTTGATGAGGTTATTAGTGCGGTTAAACAGTACAAGCCGATTATGGTTACCGGTACTGCGCTGATGACTACGACCATGACCGCCTTTGAAAAGATTGCCAGCCGCTTAGAGCGGGAAGGTGTCGATTTGCCGTTTGTTTGCGGCGGCGGCGCTGTTTCTGAAGAGTATGTAACCGGTTACAATCTTGGCGTTTGGGGCAAAGATGCTTCGCAGGCTCCGCCGATGGCCTCTGATGCCGCGTCAGGTAAAAACTGGCGTCAGCTGAGAGAAAAATATAACGGGTAAAGGAGCAGCCGGCAATGATTGTTAACATTGTTAATGGCTTTTTAGGCAGTGGTAAGACAACCTTTATTAAAAATCTTATTTCCCGGCCCACTGATCGAGGCAAGTTAGTGGTTTTGGTTAATGAGTTTGGTGAAATAGGATTGGACGGTTTGTTTTTGGCCGAATCGGGACTGGAAGTGGTCGAAATGGCCAGCGGTTGTGTGTGCTGCACTTTAAGCGCTGATTTGAAAAAGCAGGTGGAGCGCATCGCTGTTCAATATCAACCTGACCGATTGGTTATTGAGCCTTCAGGGGTCGCTACCATTGACAGTGTGATCAAGGTTTTAAACAATCTGTCTCTGGAGCGGTATGTCGAGGCCATTAAGGTGATCCTGATCATTGACGCCTCCGGCTTTGAGAGCTTGTATGAAGTGGCGCACCTCTTTGTTGTGGCGCAAATTAAAGCCGCCCAGGTAGTCTTTATTAATAAATGTGATCAGGTGACCGCCCGGGAAGCCGCAGAGATTAAAAATACAGTGTTAACAATTAACAACCAAGCCAGGGTGTTCATGGGCAGCTACGGCAAAATTACCAACCAGGAATCCCGGTTGGATGCGTTAGATATGTTGGATGTGGTATCTGATTCAATTGATGATGGTGAGGGCATAAACGGCCCTCACCATCATGTTCACGCTGCCGAGCAAGACTATGAATCCTATTCCGCTGAGCTGGCTGGTACGTTTGATTTATCGCTGCTGGAAGACTTTTTTCAACGGCTGGATACGGCTTACCGGGGTAAAATTGTTAGGGCCAAGGGCATTTTTAACTGCCAACAGGGTTGGCAGAGAGTGGAGTATGCTTCGCGGCGGGTGGAAACGGCAGATTTTAACGGCCAGATTGACGTCAGTAAGTTTGTGTTTATTGGTAATGATTTAAACAGCATGGAGCTGCAAAACGAGATTAATAATTGTATGGCGAAAAGTGGTGACCGTTAATGTTTGGAGTAGCCATTGATCTTGGCACCAGCGGATTTCGCGGGCAGGCGATTGATTTAGACAGCGGCCGGGTCTTAAGCGCGGCCATTACCGCCCGGCACCCGTTGCCCGGGGCCAACGTGATGGATCATTTAAACTTTACCATTGATATGGGGTTGGATACGGCTCACCAAGTGATCATAACGGCGGTCAATCAGTTGATCGGCGCCTTGGGCGTCGCTCCTGCCGACATTGTTAGATTGGCCGTATGCGGTAATCCCATTCAATTATCTTTGTTTGAAGAAATTGACATCCGGGATTTGGCTTATGCCGGTGAAAATAAAAAGCGGGCGCTGGGCGTAGTACCCCCTAACCGGGACGGTAAAAAGGCCACAGCCGCCGACATTGCCGGTCTGGCTTTGTCCCCGGCGGCAGAAATATACATTCCGCCGGCGGTAAAACACGAAATTGGCGCCGATGCCTTGGCTATGATGGTTTTATCCGGTTTGCTTGAGACGGATGAAATAAGTTTGGTTACCGATTACGGTACCAACGCGGAAATGGCCTTAAAAGTGGGGGAGCAAATTATTACCGGGTCCTGTGCGGCCGGTCCGGCTCTGGAAGGTCAGCATATTCGCAACGGCATGCTGGCGGCCCCGGGGGCGATTGCCGATTTGTCACCCGAAGAGAGCGGTTACCGGCAATATGTTTTAAACGACCGGCTGGGTAAAGACCAGGGCGACCTGGTGGATCCGGCTACGGGGCAGGTGCTGCAGCAAGGCCGGTACCCTTCTGCGGGCATTACCGGTACCGGGGTCATTGCCTTGATTCATGAAGGGATGGAAGCCGGTTTAATCCAATTACCGGCGGTTAATATTCCCGGCGGATCATTTAAATTGGGCCGGGACATGTCCTTTAGTAAGACTGACTTGGGTGAGGCAGGCAAAGCCATTGGAGCACTTAGGGCCGGCTATTTAACTTTGGCCAAGGAAGCGGGAATCAAGCTGGAAGACATTACCTGCGCTTATATGGCCGGCGCTTCGGGAACTTATGTCGATGCTTATAAGGCTTTCCGCATCGGTATGGTACCGCCGGGAGCGAAAAAGATTTATCAAATCGGTAATACTTCTTTAACGATGGCTAAGGAACTGGTGATCAATCCGGAAAAATTGACCGAGCTGCAGGAACTGGCTTTGCGGCTGAGGGCCAAACATTGTATGTTTGGCATGTCCAAGGACTTTGCCAACGCTTATCTGTTGGAGTTGTCCTACTGGGATGAAGGGATGCCTAAAAGTACGTATAATCAGTTGGCGCGTACTTTTAAGCTGCTGTATCTACCGGAACCGGAAGGAACGCCTCAGGTGATCAGGGTCGCCGAAAAGGATATTGCCGATGTGGGAACCGGTCTTAAATTAATTGAACAGGTAGGCAACGAAGTTATTGCCGATTTGGCGGGATGTGTGGGCTGCGGAGAGTGCGTTGCCGAGTGTCCCGAGAGCGCGTTGGAGTTGTTGCCGGACAATGAAAACTGGAGTTTGAAGCTGCGGCCTGATCGTTGTAACGGTACTGCTTGCATGCGTTGCGAAAGAAAGTGCCCGGAACGGGTTTGCAGTATCAAAGGACTTTTTGCCGGGGTTAAAGGTGCTGTTTAAGCTTTTTTTGTATTATTTAGTAGCAGTGCAAATCAATAAAACAACTACACAAAAGGAGGGGGCATTAATGGGTGCTAACCTTACGGGGAAACAAAGAGTGCTCAATGCTTTGCAAGGCAAAGAAGTGGATCGGGTGCCGGTGCTGTGTGTAAACCAAACCGCTACTTATGAACAAATGGAAAAATTGCAGGTTTTCTGGCCGGAGGCTAATTACAAAGCAGAACAAATGGCTAATTTAGCTTTTGGCGCCGCCTCCGTTTTAGGCTTTGACGCTGTGCGGGTACCTTTCTGCCAAACCATTGAAGCCGAGGCGCTGGGATGTACTGTTAAGGACGGGGGAAAAGAAGGTTTACCAAGTATTAGAGATCACCTATACAAAATTGGTGAGCCGCCGGTAATGCCGGATGATTTTTTACAAAGAGGACGGATACAGGAATTAATCAAAGCGGTTAAAATCCTTAAGGAATTGGCGGGAGATAATATTTTTGTTATTGGCGGAATCATTGGACCTTTTAGTATTGCCGCCAGTCTGATTGGGGTAACAGAAATATTAAAAAGCAGTTATAGAAAAGCCGACACACTTGAACCTTATCTTGAAATTGGCGAGCGGGCGGGGACGCTGCTGGCCAAGGAATTGATTAAAGCCGGGGCCGATGCCATTTGCATTGAGGATATGATGGCCTCCCTGGATATGATTAGCCCCAAAATTTATCGTGAAGTAGTAGCCCCTTGGGAAAAGAAACAAATTGACCAAATCAATTCGCTGCCGTTAATTAGTCACATTTGCGGCAAACTGGATGCCGTGATGGACGATATCGCCGCCATGGGTGTGGCAGGGATCAGTGTGGAGCCAAAAGTAAATGCGGTAGAAGCGTTAGCCAAGCTTAAGCAATACAATCACCCCATTGCTTTGATCGGTGGCGTCGATGCGGTGCAAACACTGTTTTCCGGTACCGCGGAAGCGGTTAAAGCTGCAACGATTAAAGCTATTGAGGAAGGCTATGCAATGATTGCGCCGGGATGTTCAATACCTCCGGCAACACCTTTGGAAAGATTAAAAGCAATGGTGGAAGGATCAATAGCCTGCCAAAAGTAAAGAGAAGTTGTGGAAGAAATAATATTTAGCCAAAAAACATAAATAGTGAGGGGATAGAAAAATGCTGACAGAAGAAAAAGAAAAAGAGTTACTAAAAAGACTGGCAGAAGGCGTAGTTGAGTATGACGAAGA
>WQUS01000129.1 GCA_009781965.1 Bacillota bacterium
AAAGTTATTAACCGTAAGCGATTTCTCGAAGAGTATGAGCGCACGGTTAATAACTTTACGGGCCGGCTTGATGCGAAAGCAGTAACGTGTGATCAGTAACGCCGTTTGGCATGGTAATTGCTTGATCAGTGCTAAATGGCTTAAATATTATTCTGCGGCGTAAATTTAAATTTTATATGTAGGAGGAGTGTCGCATGACAGCGACTAACGGAAATGTTTTTTACACGGCCTGCGCTCTTTGTTATCAAAGCTGCGGTTTGGAAGTGACGGTTGCGGACGGCAAAGTGGTGGGGGTGCGCGGGCAAAAAACTCATCCCCTGAATAAGGGCGGCATTTGTCCCAAAGGCAATGCGCTAATCGAACAGATGTATCATCCGGAACGGCTGAAATATCCGCTGAAAAAGGTAAACGGTAACTGGGAAAGAGTTTCCTGGGAGCAGGCGCTGGACGAGATTGCGGCTAAATTGCTCGACATTAAAGGCAAACACGGTCCTAGCGCCAACGCGTTCTTTTGCGGTTCCCTGGGAGTGGAAAGCCTGGAGATGGTTTCCCTGACCCACCGGTTCAGGGCTGCTCTCGAATCGCCGCAGTTCTTTTCCGTGGAAAGCATCTGTTACCGGATGAGAATCCGCAGCCGGCAGATTACTTTCGGGAAATATCCGGTGGAAGAAATGGATTCCCCTCTGTATGTATTATGGGGGCATAATCCGGCGGCCTCTAATTATCCCCTGTTCCTTGCTATTAAGGAGAATTTGGCCCAAGGTAACAGCCGGCTGATTGTGATCGATCCCAGGCGAATTCCCCTGACCGACCAAGCCGAAATGTACCTGTCTATCCGGCCCGGCACAGACGGAGCACTGGCCCTGGCCTTAATTCATGTGTTGATCAATGAAAAGCTTTATGACGCCTCATTTGTGGAGCAGTGGACCTTTGGTTTTGAACAGCTGGTACCCCATGTGCAACAATACACTCCGGAGTGGGCGGAAAAAATTACCGGTGTGCAAGCCGCTGATATCCGTACCCTGGCCCGTACTTTTGCGTCGGTTAAAGGCGCCGGTCTTTACCAAGGCACCTGCACCCAGGACCAGTCGGCTAACGGAACCCAGACGGACCGGGCGATTGCTATTCTCCAGATCATTAGCGGCAACATTAATGTCCCCGGCGGCTGGACGATTAGTCCCAGGCTAAAACTGGCCAATATCAATCTGCCCTGCGATGGAAAACCGCTGGGCGCGGACGAGTATCCCCTCTTTTATGAATTGTGGGGCAGAAAGAGTCAGTATGCCGTTCAGAATATGGTGCCCGAGAGTGTCCCGGATAAAATAAGGTCCCTGATTGTGGTTGGCGGCAATCCGCTGATTACCATGCCCGACTCTAACGCCCTGCAAGAGGCTTACCGGAAACTTGATCTGTTGGTTGTTTATGATATGTTTATGACGGAAACCGCTCAGGAGGCCCATTATGTTTTGCCGGCCGCCAGTCAGGTGGAGTATTCCTCCCTGGCGTATAACTACAACGTGTGCCACTGTTTGCCCTATATTATGTTGCGGGAAAAAGCCGTCGAACCTTATTATGAGAGTAAGTCCATCCTGTCCTTCTACCGAGAACTGGCTGAAAAGTGCGGCCTGGGGGATAAATTCCACTGGCAGACCGACGAGGAACTGGTGGCCGAAGAGATCGCGCCCAGCGGGATTGATTATGAAACCCTCTGCCAAAACAGGGGCGGCGTTTATTACCAAAAAACGGTTTACGGGGTGGATGACAAAACTTTCTTTACCCCCTCCGGTAAAATCGAAATCTACAGCCAGGCCATCAAGGACGCCGGGTTTGACCCGCTGCCCACTTATCTGGAGCCTACTAAGAGTCCCCAGAGTCCCCTTTACAGTGAAATCGGCCAAGAGTACCCGCTGGTGCTTTCCACCGGGGTGAGAACGCTGCATTTCAACGGCAGCCAGCTGCATAATATTGCCGCTTTGCAGGCGCGGGAACCTTACCCGCTGGCCCACGTCGGGCCGGAGACGGCCGCCCGGTACGGTATCGCCCACTTGGATGATGTAATTGTTGAAACCGACCGGGGCTGGGTGAAGATGAAAGCCAATGTCACTGACCAAACAATGGAAGGCGTGGTGCTGGTGCCCCACGGCTGGCCCGGAGAAGCCAACTGCAACCGGCTGACAGATTGCCGGCTCCGGGAGCCGATCATGGGCTATCCTCAGTATAAAGGCGCCCTTTGCAGGATCAGGAAAGCTGTTTAACAAATCTGTTTTTATGGCAGGAATCCCGCCTATTGTAGTTGAATTTTCACTCAAGGAGATTTGGCGCCGGAAAATTATTGCCGGACCGCCCTTGCTTTTCGCAGCGCGGTCCGGTGTTTAATTTTATGTTACTGGTCAGACCCAGTGTTTGTTAGTACTCATAGTGACTACGGCCCGCAAAACTATTAACCGTAAGCGATTTCTCGGAGAGCATGAGCGCACGGTTAATAGTTTTGCGGGCCGGAGGATGCTGAACAGTAACGTGTGACCAGTAACAATTTTATTGCGCATCATTGCGAATGGAACGTTTGAAATTAGCCGGGAAGGTGAGGCGTCCGTGCAAGCAAAGGATATTATGGAGCCAATCAGTATCACCCTCAATGCCAGCAGTACTATGAGAGATGCGCTGCTGGCCTACCGCAGCACCAGGCTGACCGGCATCCCTGTGGTGGATGATGACGGGAAATTAATCGGCCTGTTTACCCGCCATAATTTGTACGATTGTTTGCTGCAGGGAATCGGCCTTGATACCGCTATCGAAAAATACTACTTGCGGGAAATCACGTTTTTTCAGGAAGATAAAGATTTTAATCAACCGGCCGAGTTGATTAAGTGGCTGCGCAACTCCCGGATCGGCCAAACCCCGGTTATAGATCAGGATGGCAGGCCCAGCGGCACCATTACCCAGGCTTACGCGGTGATTCATTTGCTGGATCGGATTGAATTTCTGTATGAGGAACTGTCTAATGTGTTCCAGCAGGCGCCCTGCGGGCTGGTATCCACTGATGAAAACGGGATTGTTAATTTGGTCAGCGTGTATCTGAACCGGGTTTTGCCCGAAGTCCGGGTGGGCGAGCAAATTCAGGATTTATTGCCTTATCTGCCCTTTGATGAAATTATCAATGGGGTCTGGACAGGTCCGCAGAAGGTAAAATACGCCAAAGCCACTTTAATCGTCAACGGGCTGCCGATTATTCACAACGGTAAAACCAAAGGAGCAATTCTAATTTTGCAGGACGCCGCGGAAATTGAAGCGGCTAAACATTATATTAAATATGAAGATAATACCCGGGGAGCTGCCTTGGTTAATCAACTGAAACGTGATGACGAACTGTTTAAACTGAATGGCACCAAGTATACTATGGAATGTATGATTGGCAACAGCGCCGGAATTCAGGCAATTAAAAAGCAAGCCCTGCAGGCTGCCGCCAGCTCTTCCACGGTCCTGATTTACGGTGAAAGCGGCACCGGCAAGGAACTTCTGGCCCAGGCTATTCACAACGCCAGCGGCCGTTTTAAGCGCCCCTTTGTGAAAGTGAATTGCGTGGCGATTCCCACCGAGCTGGCCGAAGCGGAGTTGTTTGGTTACGAGGGAGGCGCCTTCACCGGAGCCCTCAGGCATGGCAAACCGGGTAAATTTGAACTGGCCGACGGGGGAACCATCTTTTTGGATGAAATCGGCGATATGCCTTTACCGGTGCAGAGCAAATTGCTGCGGGCGATTCAGGAGAAAGAAATAGAGCGGGTAGGCGGCGTCAGGACAAAGAAAGTTGATGTGCGCATCCTGGCGGCGACTAACAGGAATCTTTATCAGCTGCAAAAAGAAGGCCGTTTCCGGGAAGATCTTTATTACCGGTTAAAAGTTTTAACCATTACTATTCCTCCTTTGCGTGAACATCGCGAAGACATGGCTTTGCTGTTGGATTATTTCTTGCGCAAATGCCAAAAGGAATCCGGGAAAGGAATTAAAGGCGTCACAGAGGAAGTAAATAACTTTTTCCATACCTATCAGTGGCCGGGCAATATCAGGGAAATGGAAAACCTGATCGAACGGGCCGTGATTTATTGCCATCAGGATTTGATTCAAATGGACGATCTGGGCATAGATTCCTGGGGGCAGAATCAGCATTACAATTACAGTCAGAGTGCCGGGCTTGCTTTAGCGGAGGCAGCCAAGGAAGCGGAAAAGGAAACCATCTCCAAAGCGCTTAAGATTACGGGCGGCAACAAGTCCAAGGCAGCCAAACTATTGGGCATCAGCAGAACTACTTTGTATGAGAAATTGAGGAGCGCCAAGTGAGGGTCAAATAACGAGAACCAAAAGAAATTTTTTCTATGGCAGGCAAACAATTAAAAATATGCTATAAATAGATAAAGAGTCTGAGTTTTTGTTAACATTGATTTTGTTAACATTTATCGGCATACACTTAGGCGATTGGCCGGAAGTCCGAAATAAAAGGGGGATATTGTCATGGCGATTGCGCTGATACCGATCCTGGTGACGATGACCATTATCTTGGCCGTGCCGGTTTTAATTGGTGTTTATGTGTATCAAGACGCCACGCAGCGCGGAATGAATGCGGCGTTATGGACTTTAATCGCGATGTTGGCGCCGGTTCTGATCGGCTTGATCATTTATTTGTTGGTGCGGGGCAATTATTCGGCCTTAAAGTGTTCTGTCTGCGCCACTCCGGTTAAGGAACAGTATGTTATTTGTCCCAAGTGTGGTACGAAGCTGCGTGAGTTCTGCGCAAATTGCGGGGAGCCGCTCGAGGCTGATTGGACGGTTTGCCCTAAATGCGCCTCCTCTTTGCCGGAGCGTCATGATCAATATACGCCTCCGCTGAGGAAAAAAGATACTGCTTTAGGCAAGGTCATTGTGTTCCTTGTCTTAGCTTCGTTGGTGTTGTTGGTGTTGTCAGGAGTGTTCAGTTATAACACTTTTAGCGGGACAACGACTGGCTCCAGCACATCATTCAGCATAGAAGATTATCAGGGGCAGCCGGAAGTGATGGCCTGGATCAATAAATGCAACGAGGATAAATCCAAGCTATACGCCCTGCGATATCAGGCCGGACGCGGCTTACAAAAAGCTACGTACTATTTAATTTACCGGCCGTTGGGAAACAGAATGGATTCATTTGGTAGTGGTAATGGTTCGGGATTGTTTGGCTCCAATATTGAGGTGCAGATATACGAAAGTCCCGGACAGACCGCTGCAGGAGATGAGTTAATCGGCGTCTCTAACTTTGGCAAAAAATATGTGGAGCTAAAGCTGTCCGTCAACGGCCAGAAGAAGGATTGCGAAATCACCGATGTGAAGTATAACCCTGTTCCATTTGATTGATTGGCACACCAAAGAGCATTTCCGGCCGGGACCGGTAAAAATCTATATCAGCTGCAAAAAGAAGGGTGTTTCCGAGAAGTTACTGGTCAGACCCTGTGTTTGTTAGTACCCGTAGCCCCGTAGCCCAGGCCCGTAAAGTTATTAACCGTAAGCGATTTCTCGCAAGAGTATGAGCGCACGGTTAATAACTTTACGGGCCGGCTCGATGCGAAAGCAGTAACGTGTGACCAGTAACTCCGAGAAAACATTTATTGTCGGCTAAAACAATTTGCGTTGCATAATGCAATTTGCTTGGTTATAATATATAAAAGGACTGACGTGGTGTCAACACGTCAGTCCGGCAGGTTGTTAACCGGTTACGGTTAACCCATAATCTGGTTGTTTTATTTCAAATAATCGCCTTGGGCTAGGGGCGGTTATTTGCTGTTTATGACTAACACTACCAAAGTAGCGAACATGAGCATTATAACTAATGCTTCATATGCAGTCACAAATATCACCCCCAATCTTTCGGGAGTGGCTAACCGTCCCTAACAACCTGTTAGGTTATTATATCGTTTACAAGCAAAAAATTC
>WQUS01000130.1 GCA_009781965.1 Bacillota bacterium
CCGGCGCGACAAGTGTTTGGCCTGGCGCCGAAAACCTGTCGCGCCGATCCAAAGCCCCTGACCGGGCTAAAACGGCCGGCCTTAAAATGTTACTGTTCACACGTTACTGTTCAGTGTCGAGCCGGCCCGCAAAACTATTAACCGTGCGCTCATGCTCTCCGAGAAATCGCTTACGGTTAATAGTTTTGCGCGCCGTAGTCACTATGAGTACTAACAAACACAGGGTCTGACCAGTAACCCCAAAATAGCCGGGCAAAAGTGACCGGGCTAAAGCAGGCGGGCCCAGATTGGCGGGTTGCGCCGGCTGGCTTTAGCGGAGCAAGTGGGAGGTGTTTAAAGTAAATAACCGGGAACAATTAAAAGAAATGTTGGACACCCTGGCCTTTGAGCGGCGTCAGGTGGTGCTGTCCTCGGGCCGCACCAGCAACTATTATTTTGACGGGCGGAAAGTTTCTCTCACCCCGCAGGGCGCCTATTTGATTGGCGAGGTTATCTGCGATATGATTGCCAATGACAATATCGACGCAGTGGGCGGTCTGACCCTGGGGGCGGATCCCATGGTGGCTGCCGTAGGCGTGGCGGCCTACCACCGGAATATGGAATTGACTCTTTTCATCGTGCGCAAGGAAGCTAAAAAACACGGCATGATGCGCTTAATCGAAGGTCCTGCTCTCAGCGCCGGCCGGCGGGTGGTGGTGCTGGACGACGTCATTACCACCGGAGGCTCGATTGTCAAGGCGGTGGAAGCGGTGCGTGAAATAGGTTGTCAGGTGGTTAAGGCAATCACGCTGGTGGACAGGCAGGAGGGCGGCGCTGAAATTTTGACCGGCATGGGGGTTCCCGTGGAAGCAGTTTTCAAAGCGGCGGATTTTGGCTTATAGACTTAAAACTAATCGCTTACGGTTAACGTTTTGGAGTGCCTGGACTTTGACTATCAACAAACACTGAATAGTAACGGTAGGTGATTTTTGGCAGGAAAGACTTGTGAAATGTATTGCAAGTCTTTTTATTTTTTATGCTATAATTAGTTAACCAATAATTTATTGCTGAGGTGTGATCATGGCGCAACAGGATAACAAGGTTACCCAAGCAGATACTTATAAAATTAACATTACCGGTTACGGTACGTTGGATGTGCTTCCGGGAACGACGTTTTTGGATTTATTGTCCTATGATCGAATTAACCGGAGAACCCCGGTGGTGGCGGCATATGTCAACAATGTTTTAATGGGGCTGCAGGCCGTCATAGCAAGCGACTGCAATATTGAATTTGTGGATTTGGAAAGCCAGTACGGTGCGGACGGTATGCGCATCTACACCCGCAGCATGGTGATGCTGCTGGTGAAGGCGGCCAGCGAGGTGCTGCCCGGCTGTCAAGTAAAGATGGAGCATACCCTGGGTAATGGAGTGTATGGCGAAATTGACTACCATCGGTTTGTCCGCCTTGCCGATATCCAAGCCATTGAAAAGCGGATGCGGGAAATTGTGCAGGAGGACAAACCAATTGAGGTTCGCCAGGTGGATAAAGAGCAGGCGAAAGAGCTTTTAACAGAGTCCAAACAAACGGAAAAGCTGGATCTGCTGCGCTACCACAAACATGACAAAATATGGATCCACACCTGCTGTTGGTTCCACGACATTAGCTACGGGAATATGGTGCCCAGTACCGGCTACCTAAAGTTGTTCCGCCTGCGTTATTACATGCCCGGCTTTATTCTGGAGCTTCCGGAACCGGAGAGCCCGCGGGTGCTGCCGGCATATGTGGAACATGGCAAGCTGGCAAATATTTATTATGAATCGGTGAAGTGGAGCAACGTTTTAAAGGTGCGCAATCTGATTGATTTGAACAAAACACTGGAGGAGAATAACGGCAGTAATCTGATTCGGGTGGCCGAAGCGTTTCATGAAAAAAGAATCAGTCAAATTGCCGATTCCATTATTAAAAATATTGATTTGATCCGCATTGTGCTGATTGCCGGGCCTTCTTCCTCCGGCAAGACATCCTTTGCCCAGCGTTTGGGGGTGCAGCTGCGGGTTAACGGTATTAACCCGGTACCCATTTCGTTGGACGATTACTTTGTGGATCGTGAACAAACGCCGCGGGATAAGAATGGCGAATTCGATTTTGAGTGTTTGGAGGCCATTGCCAGTGATTTGTTTAACGAACACTTGATCAGCCTCATCCAGGGTGAGGAGATTGAACTGCCTAAATATGACTTTGTGGCTGGCAAGCGGAGCAACAGCGGCAGGATGCTTAAGCTGGGCCCGCAGGATTTATTGGTTGTGGAGGGGATCCATGGCCTGAACGATCAGCTGACCACTTCAATCCCCAAAGGACGCAAGTTTAAAATCTATGTCAGCGCGCTAACCCAGTTGAATCTGGACAGCCATAACTGGATCCCGACCACCTATATGCGCATGCTGAGAAGGATTGTGCGGGATCATAACTTCCGGGGCAGCTCGGCTACGGAAACAATCAGGCGCTGGCCTTCCATTAAGCACGGCGAGGAAAAACACATTTTCCCCTTCCAGGAAAGCGCCGACGTGATGTTTAATTCAGCCTTGATCTATGAGCTGGCGGTATTAAAGGGCTTTGCGATGCCTATTTTGAACACGGTGAGCCAGGAAGATCGGGAGTATGCTATGGCGCAGCGATTAAGGCGTTTCTTGAGCTACTTTATCCAAGTGCCCTGTGACGATGTGCCCCTTAATTCAATCGTGCGGGAGTTTATCGGCAACTCCTGTTTTTTCCCCGCCGAGTGAAGACAGGGTGACTATTTGAGCGGAATCCTGATCTGGCGGATTGTTTTGGGTTTGGATTCGGAAGCGATGACGTCAACGACAAAGTGGCTGAATTGTTTGTGTACCCCGGTGGCCAGACCGTAAGTGCGCAGCCCGTGCCGATCCAGGATCTGGACCAGCTCGCCATAGATCCATGCTTCCATGCTCAGTCTTTGGTTCAGATCCGAATCATCAATGCCCTGCAAGGATTTGCGTACCGAGGCCTCAAATTCGTCCAGGGCGGGAACAAGCGGAGAAATATTAAATTCCTCGCAGTCCTCAATGATATCGATCATCTGCTCATCTCCCCAATGCATATGGTATATGTTACCACATGTTCAGCCAAATAGCTATAGAAAAGATTGTATAAATTTGTATGTAAAGGCGGAAATATAGTTTATGCCTCCAGAGTGTTGGTACGTATATATATTAAGATGCAATGACGATACTCTTTACGCCGGCTGCGCCGCCAATCCGCAGGCCAGACTGCAAAAACACAACCTGGGAGTGGCCAGCAAGTATACCCGTTCCCGGTTGCCGGTGCAAATGGTCTATAGCGAGGTTTTACCGGACCGGAGCAGTGCTTTGCGCAGAGAAAAGGCCATTAAAGCATTAAGCCGCCGGGATAAACTGCTTTTGATCAGTGAGTCTGATAAAAATAACGGGAGACGGAGGGATTAAGGTGCTTATTATCAGCGCCTGTCTGGCCGGTGTTAGGTGCCGCTATAGCGGAGACGCGGCCGGCCATGATCCGGAACTTAAGCGCCTGGCGGAAAGTGGCCGGGCGCTGCTCCTTTGCCCGGAAGTGCTGGGCGGCGCTCCGGTCCCCCGGGAGCCATGTGAAATAAAAGGCGGAGACGGTTTTGACGTATTGGCTGGCCGGGCGCGGGTTTATACTAAACATGGCGCAGACAAAACAGATGTTTTTCTGGCCGGCGCGGCCAGCGTTCTGGACGCGGCCCGGCGGTGCGGAGCAAAAACAGCCATTTTGAAAGAGCGGAGTCCCTCCTGTGGCAGCGCCTCCATTTACGACGGCACTTTTTCCGGCCGGCAAAGGCCCGGTTGTGGCTGTACGGCGGCCATCCTGCTGCGGGCGGGATTGACAGTTTGTTCGGAGGAGAATTACCGGTTACTGGTCAGACCCTGTGCTTGTTGGTACTCATAGCCCAGGCATGCAAAACTATTAACCGTAAGCGATTTCTCGGAGAGTATGAGCGCACGGTTAATAGTTTTGCTTGCCGGCTCGATGTGAAAGCAGTAACGTGTGAACAGTAAAACTGCGGCAGAAAATTTGTTTGCTTTAAAAATAAAACTTGACGATTGACCAGCCAAAAGCTATAATTTAACCAAACACATGTTCAGGTTAAACAAGCTTGATAACTTGACGAGGGAGGCTGGGTTAATGCAGGCTAATGCCGCTGTTTGGGAGCAAATATACGATGAGATTTGCGATGAATATGACGAAATTGCCAGTGAGGCTGCTTCGGTTAAACTTGACCAAGGCGAAAACACGTTCGTGGGAAAAGTGCAAAGGTGGCTGGAAGGGGAAGATTCACCGCTGGCCTTGCTGATGGCTTATGGCTTGTGCGGTCTGGCGGCGTTATATTTTTTGGGCCGGGTCATACATAGTTTTGCGGCTTAAACAGAAAATATTTCAGGCAGGGATTAGACGCCGCGGCCCTGAAATAGAAAGAGGGTGTAAAAGCGGAGGAGGTTTATAAATGGTTTTTGATTTTCAAAAAGGGGTTTTGGAAAAGCTGCAAACGGATACCCTGGAGGAACTGAACCCGGAGCATGCTTTTCATTTTTCCTGCTGTGACGAATGTATGGGCCGGTGCTGCCGCAAAATAACTATTTTGCTTGAGCCTTGGGACATTGAAGTGATGGCCAGACATTTGGAAATGCCGGGGCAACAATTCTTTACTACTTATTGCACCATGGAACTGGATCGTCAGACCGGCTGGCCGGCGGTATGGCTGACCCACGCCGCTGACGGGCCGTGCGCCTTCATGCTGCCGGACGGCAAGTGCTCAATTTATCCGGCCCGGTCCGGTAATTGCCGCACTTTTCCTTTGGGCCGCGCCGTCCGCTATGTTAAGGAGGACTCATTGGGCCAACCCAGCCGGGACGAACGGCTCTTTATGGTGGAGCGGATGCAGTTTTGTCTGGGAGACCGGGACGGCAAGTCCTGGACGGTGCAAGAATGGCTGGACGACGCCGATGTTTTAACCTGGTACCGGATGTCGGACCAGTACACCGAACTGGTCGATTACGCCATGCGGGAGCTGTCTGTGCGGCAGTGGATGAATGACAGCGTGCTGCGGATGGTCATTCCCTTTTTATATGCGCCGGACATCCTGCGCAAGCGTTTAGGCGCCGCCGTAGATGAGGTTAGCCATGAGGAATTCCACCGGCGGCGCATGGCGGCGGTTAAAATGATTCTGACTGACCTGGCCGCCGGATTTGGCTGCGGGCCGCGGGCCGGCAAAGGCGCCGCCGTAAATAGCGGCAGTTTAATGGAGCGGGTGGGCAGCGTGCTGGCCGGGGGTAAGTAAACGGCCTGTTTTATTAGCTATTTTATTGGCGCACGCTCACGGTATTGAGCTTTTCCATGCCCATGGGCTGCGGGGTGAAGCCCCGGACATATTTCATCAGCACCAGCGGGTCGGTAGAGTGGGCCAGGGGTACCCAGGGGGCGTCGTCATGGATAATCCCCTGGGCTTGTTGATAAAGGCCGGCCCGCGTCTGCTGATCTGTTTCCCGTTGCGCTTGAAGCAACAGCTGATGTAGCTGATTGTTTTGGTAGAAGGCGTAATTACTGGCGCTGCCTTTGGCAGCGTTATCTTGATCCAGCAAGGTATAAAGGAAATTATCCGGGTCGCCGTTGTCGCCTGTCCAACCCATCAGAAGCATGTCGTGCTCGCCGTTTTCCGCTTTGGTCAGGTAAGTATTCCAATCGTAGTTGACGATGGCCGCTTCAATGCCCACGGCGGCCAGGTCAGTCTGAATAGCCGCGGCAATTTTATCCCCTTGGGGCAGATAATCCCTGTAGACAGGCAAAGCCCAGAGGGTGGTTTTAAACCCGTTGGGGTAGCCTGCTTGGGTCAGCAGGGCTTTGGCTTTTGCCGGGTCATAAGGGTAATCTTTTACTTGCTCGT
>WQUS01000131.1 GCA_009781965.1 Bacillota bacterium
GTTGGCAATGCGGATGATCTCGTAAACGTCCATATTATCCTGGCGGCAGATTTTGCACAGCTCATTGGCAAAGGCAATGTTAATATCCCGGAAAGTGTTTTCCACTACTTTAGTCAGCTCAGCGGTGCGAATATCAGTTAGGACGATATCCCCTTGGCAAAAGGAGGCGTAGACAGCTTGCACCTTCCGGCCCGTCTGGGGTTCGTCCGCGCCAATAATCCGGGAATTATGCAAAAGTTCGTAGATCATGTTCCCGGGGATGATCCGCTCCGGCGCGTGGGCCAGATAAATGTCCCGCCCAATCGTAAACCCGCCCTCCTCAATCACCGGGCGCACATAGCGATTGATCGTGCCCGGAGAAACAGTCGACTCAATGACTACGACGGCGCCTTTTGCGCACACGGCCATGACATCGCGCACCGCAGCAACCACGTAACTGGGATCGATCTTTTTGCTGCCCGGATCGTATGGGGTCGGCACGGCGATGATATAGAACTCCCCGGAGGGACACTTATTGGTGAAGGCAATGCTTTTGCTCTCAGCCTGGCGGAATAATTCCTCCAGACCGTCCTCTTCGAAAGGGATCAGCCCCTGGCAAAGTGTTTCAATCAGCTTCTGATTGCGGTCCACTCCTACCACCGGGACATCATGAGCAGCCAGCATCAGCGACGTCGGCAGCCCGATATAGCCCAAGCCTACCACACAGACAGTCCTCATTTATTTCTCCTTTAGTACATTCACAATCTGTTCCAGCCGCTTTTGACAAGTATGTTTTGTAAATACATCCCGACAATTTGCTGCCGCGATCACAGACGAATTAGCGTGGTCAAATGGTTCGTTGAGGAACCAGATTCTGCCTGCAAATTGTTTTTTCAGGCCTTTAGACACGTTACTAATGATGATGCATCGGCAAGCCATGGCCTCGTAGACCCGTCTGGCAAACATCGTTTCCGAGGACGTGACGGTATTCACGTTTATGACGTAGCGGCTGCGCCGGAAAATATCGCCTAGGGCTGTAAATGGAACCGCATGACGGATATACGCTTGATATTGATACGGATATCGGTGAACCGGATTCGAAGATTCTGACTGCCGATCGTATATAACCAATTCAATACCCTTCTCTAACACAAGGTCAAACAAGCGGCTTAATTCCTGGCAACGCCCCGGTTGGTCCCCATACCAGCTGCCCGCAAATACCGCCGTATTTTCCTTTTCTACCGCATCATCGGGATAAAATATGCGCGGTGAAAATCCAAAGGGCAGCACGTTTACGTTACGACCACCAAGCCGTGCATACCCGGCTACGCACTCCGCCGCCGTTGTATATATATAATCAAAGCGTAAAGCTGTATCCACGAAATCATAGGTCCGATTACCGAAAAAAGCGGGATCTTCTTTGTTCCAAAAGATCGTTGGCACCCGATTCGCCCGGCACCAGGCCAGGATATCCAACAAAGCCCTGCGATTTTCCCTGCGCACCGGGCCGCTTTTATAGCCGCGCCCCCGCCAGCAGTCCGGCCGCGCCGCTATCCCGCTCCATAGCGACTCGCAAAACAATAGCTCCGGTTTAAATTCTTCCAGGGCAGCCAACCAGCCATGAGGCGTTAGGAACAAAGCTTGACACTCGGGGGCAAAATCCTGCCAGGTCATTTCGTCGCAAATGAACGCTATTCGAGGGCCAGGGTGATTTTCGCCAAGTAACGGCGCTGGCCGGCGCCAGCCGGACCTGGGCAACATCTCGGTATAAATAAAGCTGGCCAGGGTTGCCAAGGGCCAAAACCACTGTAATCGTTTGTAAAGAGCATACACGCGGCCTTTGATCTGCACTGCTTGTCTCCTAAATTAGCGTAAATACTTGCGCGCGCTGGCAACCCCATAGCGGAACATATAGACCAAAGAGCTCCAGAATGGTATTTGCTCGCCTTCCCGCAAAATCCGCCACCTGTGTTTCGCAGCCAACAATTTATTGGATGAACGCCCGCCTGTCCGATAGTGGGTCAAAATGTCCGATATACCGTAAAAAGCTCTCCCCATCCGCAGCAAACGCAGCCAAAGACTAAAGTCTTCGTGAAACCATTGCTCTTCAAAGCGCAGGCTGCCCAACGCATTCCGACGCAGCAATACTGTGGATAAACCCACCACATTTTCGCTCAGCAGCTCCGCATAGGTTACCTTTTGGGGTACCTGATACTGCCTGCCCACTATTTCCCCCTGCGGACCGATAAAGTCATAGGCCGTATAACAAAGATCCGCCTGGGTTTCCGCAAGGACCTTAAGTTGTCTGGCCAACTTATTGGGCTCCCACAGATCATCGCTGTCCAAAAACGCTATATATTTCCCCGTTGCCCAATCCAAGCCATCATTTCTGGCCCGGGCAACACCATGATTTTCTGCCTTAAGAAATGCTTTAACCCGGGTATCTGCCCGGCTCATTTGCTGTATAAGCTCCGGCGTTTCATCTGATGAACCGTCATCCACGACCAGCAGTTCCCAATCTGGCATGGTTTGGGCCAAAACCGACCGGATGGACGCTTCCACTGTGCAAGCACAATTATAGGTAGGCATAATCACGCTTACTTGTGAAATCCGTTCCATAACGTCACCGGCCTTCCCCATCTCCGGCCTTTTGCATTTTGATATCTACACCGCCATCTTTTATCAACACATAGCTTCCATTTCTTATATTTATTAAAGATATTTGCCGCATAATCTGGTGGTCAGGACAAAATATATCTCCTCCACCTGCGTAATTTCTATGCGTTGTTACACATTCCTGCAAAGTTTGAAGTTTAAACCATATCAATCATACCCATACCAATCCCGTGTCTAGCGCAGATTTTGCCCGCTGCCTCCCGCATCTGATCCGGCAATCCCCTTAGATGAATTAAAATCAAGCAATATCGGCAATGTACGCAGGACAATTTGCAGATCAAAAATCAGTGAATAATTGCTAATATAATACAAGTCGTACTTCAGCTTGTCCTCCGGCAACGTTGAATATTTACCGTAAATCTGGGCTAAACCGGTTATGCCGGGCCGCACCAAATGCCGGCGATAATAATCGGGTATTGTGTCGGCAAACTGATTAACAAAAAAAGGCCTCTCGGGCCTTGGCCCGACAAGACTCATATCGCCTTTTAAAACATTAATCAACTGTGGTATTTCATCTAATCTGGCCGCCCTTAAAAAACGGCCGCACCAAGTGATTCTGGGATCCTGATCAGTTGACAATATTGGTCCGGTAAGTTTTTCCGCACCGTCAACCATGGTTCTGAATTTATAGAGATTAAAATTCTTACCCATCCTGCCCACACGTTCTTGCTTATAAATTACCGGACCGGGAGACGATATCTTAATCAAAAGGGCGCAGAGCACTAAAACCGGCGCACATAACACTGTGCCCAAAACAGCAATCAAAAGATCGATCACTCTTTTGACAAAAGCCTGCAAAGTATTGAAGCCCAGGTCCTGCACTTGTACCACCGGCAAATCACTTAAGGAAGTCATTTTCCCCTGACTCAAAAGAATATCGTACATATCTGGAATCACAAGCACCTCTTTGGCGGCGCCAACACAAATTTCCACCACGGCGGCTTTATTATCCCGGGCTAAAAAAGGGGATATCATTACCGCATCAGTATCAAACATAATTCCCGGCGTTCGAACAAAATCGGCATAAAGAACCACCTTGCGCACTGAAAACCAGCTTTTTTTAATGAGATAGGTAAATTCCCGATTGGCAAAATTATCTTCGGCGTCGGCAACCACAATGAGCAGTTTTCTTCTGCCCACCGACAGCATTTCAATTTGCCAAAATAAATAACGGTACGAACAAATAAGCAGGACCTGTAATGGCAGGGCAATAGCCATTACACTACGGGGAAAAGCAAACCCCCTGAGCCAAAAGGTGGCCGCCATGGTCAAAAATAAAACTCCTATAATACCTACGGCCACTGAACTAACCAACTGAGCGATGCTGTAAAATCTGCGATCATATAAGCCAAGAGCCGCAAATAAAATCATTGTTCCTATGCACATCCAAGGCAACACCGTTAAAAACGGGGTCCAGTTTTTCGGCGCTATCGCCCCGCCATAACGAATATTGAAAGCAAGCACAAACCCGAAGACAATAATTATCGGGTCGATAATCAGCATTAGTCTGTTAAGCAATAAAGCAAATCGTTTATCCCGCCATAAATTAGCCACAAGATCACCATATTTAAGACCTGAGTAGTAACCAATATTTTTTACCTATAACACTTGCACAGCTGACAAAACTGCGTAATTATGTTGGATCGCCTGGCCGGCAGTGAGTCTTTGCGCTTGCTGCAGATAAACCTGGGCTGTTTCCTCCGCGCCCTGCTTGTGCTGCAGCAAAGCCAGATAAAGCAACGCCTCGGGCTGTAAATTTTGCACCTTAGCCGCCTGGGTCAAGTATTTTTGGGCGCTGCTTAAGTCGCCCAACCAATAATTTGCCTCGCCTAAAAACAATTGCATCGGCGGGTTCACTTCCAGCTTCGGTCCCTCCCACATGCTTACACTGGCCGCCGGCAAACCGTTCCAGTAATCGGCCATCTGTTGGGACACTTGCAGACATTGTTCCAGGTAGCCTTTGGCTTCCTGCCGCCGGCCGGCCAGCAAAGCCGCTTGACCAAGCTGGGCGTAACCCTGAGTCATATTTTGGTACACAGTTAGGTCGTTCGGCGCCAAAGCCTGCATGTCGGTTAAGGTTTGGGCCGCCAGGTCCAGTTTGCCGGCCGCGATGGCCATTTGCACCAGGTTATTCCTGGCCGCGGTGCTGTAACTGCTCAGTTTCAGACCGCGCTGGGCCTCGGCCAAAGCTTTTTCGGTCTCGCCCCCGTTTCTGTAAACCTGAGCTAAGGTAATCCGGTAAGTAGCGTTATAGGGATTATAAGCCGCCGCTTTCTTCAATAGCGCCACCGCGGCGTCCTGTTGAGCTTGCAGAGCCTGCCGCGCTTCCGGCGCAGACGTGGCCCGATTCGCGGCGTCCGCCTGTTGCGCTTGCAGCAGCGCCACGCCCCGGCTCATGGCCCTGTCGGCTTGGTGTAAAACCGCGCCAGGCAGGATGATCAGTAAAGCAACCACAGTAACCGCGCCAATGGCGAGGAGATTCTGACCGGCGCCTGCCTGTTCCCGAGCGGCGGGGGCATTTGTCAAGGCCCCGTTAAGACCGAGACCGGCCACAGCGCCAAAAACACTCCACAATACCAGCGTCAGGGCGGAAAGAGACAGGTCAAAATCAATAGCCGCGTGGCCGGCAATCATTAAAAAGATCATCAGCAAGATCCAAATAAGCTCTTTAACCGCTTGGTTTGCCCCGGTTCGGTACAGACGCCAGGCCCCGGCCAGAAAAGACAGCCAGATGCCGGCGATAACCGCTAAACCTACGAAACCGGCCTCCACCCCTGTTTGCAAATAGAAACTGTGCGCCTGCCGGCTGACATAGTTATAATCCATAAAGGCCTGGTAGGCTTCCCGCCAACCGCCGCCGCCCCAGCCTAAAAAGGGCTTGTGCATGATCATCTTGCCCGCGGCGCCGATAAAACTGATCCGCTGGAAAGCAGTGGTCAAGTTGCTGAAGTTAGGCAGCCCGTTCAGCAGCGCCGGCTTAGCGGCTAGCAACACTCCGGCGACAATAACAGCGACGGCCGCCAGGGCGGCGAAAGCCAGGTTGTATTGGCGCGAATGGTCTTGGCTCCCCGGGGTCCGGACAGGAGAATCAGCGTCCCGGTGACGGTCATGTTTGCCCGGGCGATCCTGCCGCCCCGAGCTGATTATAGCGTAGCCCGCTTGATATAGGGTTTGCCAAATCAAGGCCGCCAGCAAACCGGCAATAATCCACAGCCATGCCCGGCCGGAGGCCCCCGCCGCCGCCAGAGTCACAAACCTGTCTGCGGCGATTAAGCCTAAAAGTCCGGTAACCCCTAAATGCAGCGTAGCCGTAAGCCTGTTTTTTGCTCCCGCCCCGGCTAAATAAATCAGCACTACCAAGCCAAAAACCAGCAGCCCGCCCCGGGATTTAGTACCCATAAAGACCGCCATGAGCAGAAAGTTGCCGCCGGCATACAAATAGGACAACAAAATTTCCAGCTGGGTCTGCTTATGGCCATTACCGGCGCCGCCGGCAATGAACTTACCGCTCTGAGCATAAGAGCGCTGCCACAGGTAAAGGCCCATTAAAACAGCCGCTCCCAGATAGCTGGCTAAAGCGTTGGGATACTGAAAAGTGGAGTAAATCCGTCCCTGCACAAACCCGTCTTTGATCGTGATCATCCCCGTCGCCGTGGCCAATCCGGCCAAGGCCACGCCCAAGGCGCTGATATAAACAACGCGCAGCAGCCAATGGATGTCTTCCCGGCCGCGAATCAACCGCGAGACGGACCAGAAAGTAAGAAAATAGAGCAGGTTTTTCACCACTTCATCAATAGCTAATCCTTTATTCACCGCCACAGATATCACCAGTAGGTAAACTACAGGCAAAGCCAAGGCAAAGTAATCCAAAGGCCCGCGCAAAAACCGCCGGTCATTTTGCCGCCGGCGCCACAGAAAAGCCAGCCAGAACAGCAGCGCGGCGAAGATAAGCGCCATTTCCTGATTCGGCGCGAAAAAAAGGCCCCGAAAGTAAGGCGTTAAAAAAAGCAGCAGGGCCATGCCCCCAAACGCCAGTATATGCAGCCAGTCGATTTCCTGCCTGTCCCGCGCCGCAACTGCATCCGTAACCGCAGCCTGACCGGCCGTTTCCTTTTTGATTCTTTTCTTTTTCGCAGTCATCTCATTGCTCCCCGCTTGTCCATTAAACAATGTTATTTCTATGAAATGCTACACATTCCTGCAAAATTTTGCGCTCAAATTATGCCGTCCGAACACAATATTAAAAAAACAGGATATTCTTGCCGTAAGCTAAACGCTCCGCGCACCTGTAAATTGTTTTACTTGGCGTTGCCGCGATGGCGCCGCCTGGTATTCCAGCGTTTGCGTTACTAGGCGTAGCGTTTGAGCTCGATTTCACGCCGGGCTTCGACCCGGCGTTTGCTCAGCAGGAAGAGCAGCGGCACAATCAGCAGGGAAATACCGGTGGCCACCAGAAAGGCGTCGCCCATAGCGGTAGCCATAGAGTGCTGCTGGATAGAGGAGTAAATCAAAGCGGAGGCGCCTTTAGTGCCAGCCGGAATACCGGCGGCGGCCATTTGAGCGGCCAGCCGGTCAATAACGGAGGGGGCCGTCGGACTGAGCCAGCTTACCCCATCGGCCATAACGGACGCATGGATAGCCTGCTGCCGCACCATGACCCAGGTGAGGAAGGCAATGCCCAAGGAGGCGGAAATCTGCCGCACCAGGTTGTTTAAAGCGGTGGCGGCGCCGGTAAGGCGCTGAGGGATAGTGCCCAGGCCAGCGGTGGAGATAGGCATCATCATCAGGCCCATGCCGCCCGCCCGGACGATTAAAACTGCTTGCAGCCAATGATAGTTGGTATCCAGGCTAATCAAGCGTAGCATATAAGTAGTAATCAGCAAAATCGTGATCCCCACCACGGCCAATGGAAAAGCGCCCACCCGATCATAAAGCCTGCCGCTGATCGGCATCAGCAAACCGCTGGTTATCGCCATGGGCATCATCATCAAGCCGGTTTGCATGGGGGTCAGGCCCATTAGATTTTGGGCGTAAATGGGGATCATAAAGATCACGGAGAAAAGACCGACGGTCATGATGGCGGTAATCACCAGACTGGCGCTGAACACCGGATTAACCAGCAGCCGGATGTCCAGCATGGGCTGGGGGATTTGCAGTTCCCACAGCACAAACAGCAGCAGCAAAAAAAAGGCGGTTGTAAACAGAGTGATAATGTACTGGGATGTCCACCCCTTATCCTGGCCTTGGCTTAAAGCCAGCAACAGCAAGAAACAGCCGATACCGCTCAGCACAAAACCGGGCACGTCAAATTTCAGATCGCGCCGCACCGGATTTTCCTTGAGAATGAGCCAGGCTAACAGGCTGGCCACAATGCCGATGGGGATGTTAATGGTAAAGATCGAGTGCCAGGAAAAGTTATCCACCAGGTAACCGCCGGTGGTAGGCCCGATGGCCGGCGCCAGCATGGCGGTAATCCCCCAGACGCCCATGGCCATGCCCATTTTATTCCGGGGGACGATGCGGAAAATGGTGGCCATGCTGACGGGAATCATCATGCCCCCGCCCACGGCCTGAATCACCCGGAAAGCCACCAGCGAGGTGTTGCTCCAGGCCAGCGCGCATAAAGCCGAACCAAGGGTAAAGGCCAGCAGGCTGGCGATGTACAGGCGCTTATAACCAAACCGTTCGCCTAAATAACCGGTTACCGGGATCACTACCCCGCTCATCAAAAGGTAAGCGGTCATCACCCATTGGATCTTATCGGTACTCACGCTGAAAATGGCCATCATTTTCGGCAGCGCAACGTTCACAATGCTGCCATCCAGAATAGCCATGAAACCGCCGGCAATGAGGATAAACATGGAAGGCCAGGGTATACCGCCGCCGGGCGCGCCCGGAGGGGCGCCTGGTTGTATTTTAGCGGACATGGATTTTCACCGCAGCGTTAGTGCCGAAAAGCAAACGCGTGCTGTCGGCGTTATTCATAGTAATGCGAACCGGGATGCGCTGCACCACTTTGGTGAAGTTGGCGCTGGTGTTAGCCTGGCTCAAAAGAGAGAAGGTGGACAGGCTGGCATTACCGATATAAACCACCCGGCCGGTCAATTTGACGTCCGGCGCGCCGTCCAAAGTAATGTCCGCCGTTTGCCCCACCTGCAGCCGCTGGATGTCGCCCTCTTCAAAGTTAGCGGTAATATAAAGCTGATCCGGCTGGACCACCATGGCCACCGGCTGACCGGCAGCGCCGATTTCGCCGGCCCGGGCCAGCTTGCTGATCACCAATCCGCCGACCGGGGTTTTTACCAGCGTATTATCCAGATTGGCGCCCTGGGGCAACGCGGTGTCGTCCATCCGGGCCAGCACCTGGCCGGCCTGAACGGTATCGCCCTCCTCCACATTCACGCTAACGATCTTCCCGGAGATCTGCGGGCTGACTTTGTATATTTCGCCGTCCACTTTAGCGTCGTCAGTGGAGACAAAGTAGGTGTTGTTGTACCAGTAGTAGCCGCTAATGCCGGCCAAGGCGAGAATCATTATGATTAGGACGATAATAATCGGCGCTTTCTTTCGCACAGGACCGTGCCTCCCGGAAATTTTGATTAAACTATCCCTGCCAAACTTAGTAACTGGTCAGAGTAACTGGTCAACGTAATTGTTCAGAGCACATCACTGGTCAGTCGGATAAGCAATAATTCCATGCCTTGTTACATTATTCCTGCAAGATGCCGGCAAGGTTTTGCGTCTCGTTTTCCCAACCTTTCGCCTGCAATCAATATCGGTTCGGACATATCGGTTCGGACATATCGGTTCAGACATATGCCAAAGCGTAGCCTGTGGCCAGGCTGATTTTCTCCACTGCTGTTTTCCACCGGGCGTCGTCCCCGGCCGGCGGATTTTTTAACTTAACCCGGAGCAACCGCTCCTTTTCAAAAAACCCCGGTTCTTTCACCAATCCCCAAGCCGGCTCCATCAGCGACCGCACCAGCGACTTGATTTCATTTTGATTGGGATGGGGGTTAACCCGAAGCGGCCAGCCGGTTTGCTCTTGTAAGCAATCAAGTTGCTCCCGGTACCGGGCTCCGATGTCCGGACTGATAAAACTCACTTCGATATACTCCCCGTGACCAACGGCCTTTTTCCCCACTTTGTACACCTTCACCCCGGATTGCTGCAATTGCGCGCGGATCGCGGCATAGGCGGCGTTGATTTCCATCGCCCCACTAGCCGGGCCGTTGCAATCCTGATGCTCAGCCCCATTGGCAGTCCCGCCGGCAGCCGCATTGGCCGTATTGGCCGCCCCGGCCGCATCATCCGCCCAGCCGGCATTGGCGGCGTGAAGCACCCCGGCGGAAGCTTCAATAACCAGCTGCTGTCCGGTCAGCACCCGAAACTGCCGTTCTAACTCCAGCGCCAGCTCTTCTTCGCCCGGGGGAATGTGACAGCGCACACTCACCTGTTCATTCTCCCGGTGGATAGAGGGATTGCGCAACAGCTCCCAGGCTGCAGGCAGCAGTTGCCGGGCAACATCAGCCAGCGCCCCGTGGTGGGCTTCGGGATGTATCCGCACCGACCAGCCTGTCACGGCGCCCAGCTCTTCGATTTGCGACTCATACCTTTGGGCTGCCGGAACCGGGAAATGAAAATATAAAGTCAGCTCCCCTTTGGAAAAATCAAGCCCTTTGCGGTAAAGACCGCTATCCTGGCCCAACAGTTTATCTGCCTCCGCCAGAGCAGCGTTTTGTTCCATCCGGTCCGCCAATTCCTCATCCGCTTCAGATGTCTCAGGCGTTTCAGGCTGTTCGCCCGGCGTTTCCGGACGGCAGCCATAAAGAGGCTGGCTGCCAATAGTAAATTGGCGGCTAAAGTAATCGGTCTGGCTGTTCAATCGCCAGCCCAAAGCGGTCAGGGTTTCCAGATCGGCGTCCAGCGCCAACAGGTCCCGCCACTGGGTCAAACTCAGCGGTTCTTGAGCCAGGTCACGCATTTGCTCCCAAAGAGCTTGGGGTTTCAGGCGCCGGTAAAGCGGTTTTACTTTTAACAAAAACCGGTGCAGCCTTTGCTTTTGCTCACCCCGCGCCAAGTTTTCCGGCAGCGGCGCCGGCGGCGCTTCCGCAGCCAATGCTTCATATTGCATCCCCTGGATTACCCCGGCCTCCGGCTCATACCACGGACCAATAATTTCCAATAAGCTTTCCGCCGGATGCCAGGCGCCCTCCCGGCCCACTTTCCAAGCGTTAAAGCCCAATTGATCAACCCCACAGCATATGCCGGCCCGCACAGAGCCGGCGCCCTCCCGTACCAGCACCAACTGGCCCGGCAGGTCGGTTAAGCTCTCCATCATCGCTGTCCGCAATTTATCCGCCGCCACTTGATCTGTGCGGCGCAGGGCATAGAAATAAGGGTGCTTCCAGTCGGCGGCAAAATAAAGCTGCTCGGCGTCAAGCCGCTCTTTCATCTGCACTTGGCCCTCGGGGGTCAAAGACTTCCCATACCAAAGAACGGCCAGTTCCTCGGCGCTGTACAGCTTGTGGCGGGCAGCAGATTTACGGGTCAGCTCATCCCACAGCACCGCTAAATCAGGCGGACCGCCGGGCCGTGACTGAGCGCCGGCGCCGCAAGTGGCGGCGGCGTAAGCAGCTGACTTTCCCCGGCCGCCCTCAGCCAAGAAAGAAAAATCCAGTTCCTGACCGTTTTCCGGCGCCAATACCGTCTGCCGGCTTTCCGTCAGGGATTGGGCCAGCCCCTGCCGGGCGTCCTCATCACCATGGACCAGCACAATCCGCCGGGGACGCAGCCGAGCGGCTAAGGAAGCCAGCTCTCCCGCGTCGGCGTGAGCGGAAAGGCCATACCGGGCGATGCGGCACTGCACCTTTGTCTCCACGCCGCCCAAGGTAATGGTAGCCTCAGGATTGTCGGCTAAAGCCAACAACTGCCGGCCGGGGCTTTCTTCGTCTTGATAACCGCAAAAAATAATGGCCTGCCGGGGATCGCCAACCAAACGGGAAGCGTAAAACTGTGAAGGCCCGCCGGTTAACATACCCGAGCTGGCAATGATACAGGAGGGAGCGCCGGCCAGTACTTTCTCCCGCATGGGAGCAGTCGTAACCTGACGCGCCAATCCTTTAGCGCTGAAAAAGGGGTTGCTGCCGTTGTTGATCAGTTTTTTTAACGGGCCCCGCAGGGACTCGGGAAAACTTAGATAGGCCTGGCAAATACTGCGCACCATGCCATCCACCCAAATGGGGAACTGCGGTATCAACCCGGCCTGCTGGTGAGCCGCAATAAGCAAGATGATCTCCTGGGCCCGTCCCAGGGCAAAGGCCGGAATCAGCGCGTGCCCGCCCGAAGCGATTACTTCGGCCACGGTATGGGCCAAAGTTTTTTCCTCCCGCTGCCGGTTGGCGTGCAAACGATTGCCATAAGTAGATTCCATAATCAGCACATGGGGGGCAAAATCGGGGGCCGCCAAGCCCGCTATCGTGCGTTGGTTCCCCATAGATATATCGCCGGTATATAATACCCGGCCGGCAGCCCCGTCCAGACCAAGCATCGCGGCGCCCAGGATATGACCGGCCGGGAAAAAGGATATTTGCACCCCGCCCGGCAACACTATCTGGCCGCCCATTGGCACGGGCACGACCCGGCTAAACATTTTGGTTACCAATTCTTCATCATAGAGAGGGCATTCCAATTCCTGTTCGGCTTTAATGGACATGATCTTCAAGGAGTCGGCCAGCAGCACCCGCATTAAATGCACGGTGGGGGTGGTAGCGTAGATGGGAACCGTCGGGTAAGCCCGGTGGACCAGCGGCAAAGCGCCGATGTGGTCCATATGGGCATGGGAGATCAGGATCGCGTCCACCCCGCCCGCTTCCTGTAACAAGGCCAAATCAGGCAGAACATCAGTGGCGCCGCCTGCCGGATTGCCGCCCATACGAATCCCGGCGTCCAGCAAGATGTTAGTGTGATCCATTTGGAGTAAGTTGCAGCTGGCGCCTACTTCGCTGCCGCCGCCCAGAGCTATAAAACGCATTTTTCCCCTCGCAATCTTTTTTCCTCATTATCTGTATGTCTTTAATAATTAACAATAATTAACTTGAATAGCGCAATAATTCTATCCACTACTACACATTTCCTGCAAAATTTGTATTTATTCAGACCGTCGCCGCTAATTTTGAAGCAAACAAATAGCCTGAAAAAGGTTAATGTGAGATTACTGATCACGCGTTACTTTTCAGCATCGAGCGGTACGCAAAACCGTTAACCGTGCACTCATGCTCGCACCGAGAAATCACTTACGGTTAACGGTTTTGCGTACCGTATTCACTTTGAGTATTAACAAACACTGAACAGTAGCAACATGAGCGCTTTAGCGGTAGCGTTTGACGCTAATACATTTACTATTTACACAAGCTATGTTACAATATTTTGGAAAGTAAGCAATATTACTTGACGCTTAAATGTAACCAATACTGCGTCAATTTAATCCGACCAGGGGGAATTCGCATGGCTATTAACATTGAAAGTAATAAAGCGTATAAATACCGTGAGGAAATACTGGACTTGCGGGAAAAACTGCTCGCAGCTGAAGCTAATAGGCTTTCGGGCGCGAAAACCTATAGCATAGCGGAAGTGAGCGAAAGGCTGTTGGAACTGATTATGAGAAAATGATCTGCTGCTTATTTAATACTGTCCCGATTCGAGCCCTTTTTCCTCTCGCTTCATGGCAAGAAACCCATCAACTGTAAGATTACTATCCGCAGCTATACCACGAATCGGACAACCGTTATTGGACTCCAAAATCGGTATGAGACTCACTACACCATTACTTTCACTTACTTTAACTTTTTCCGTCCTTATCATGCGAAATAGCGATTCCAGCAGCATTCGGCTATTTAATATCATTTCATCCATAACAATCGCTCCTACCCTTTAATTAAGAATAGTGTTAACCATAACAATCAACTTCTTTATGCATGTAGTTTAGCATAAACACCGCACAACGTCAATAAAAACGCCGTTTGTAGCCATAGCGCCTCTTCATTGCCTCTTCATTGATTGCTACTATTCAGGGCCAATTTGAACACTAAAATAATTAGGCTATAATTGATAACAACAAAAAACAGTAGTCGCCGCTCACCCCATGGTCAGCGGCAACTACTGTTTTTGTTTGCCATTAGCTTGCTACCTGTTGATATTAACTTGCTATTTATCAGATATTAGCTTGCCATTATCCTACTATCACCTTGCTATCACCGCACTGCCGCCGCGAACCGGTGCAGCACTGCCGCTACTTCCGCCCGGACGGCTGTGCCGCGAGGATCAAAGAGGTTACCCGGCTTGCCGCCTAAAAT
>WQUS01000132.1 GCA_009781965.1 Bacillota bacterium
AAATGTGCTGACGGTATTGCGCTACACCATGGACGTAGATTACAGGGATTACGATCTGCACATCAATTTCCCCGGCGGCGCGCCTGTAGACGGGCCATCCGCCGGGGTGGGCATAGCCACCGCTGTTTATTCGGCGATTACGGACACACCGGTGGATAACACTGTGGCCATGACCGGCGAGGTCTCCATTCGGGGTCTGGTGATGCCGGTAGGCGGCGTAGTGCCCAAATTGGAGGCGGCCATGCTGGCCGGAGCCACTAAAGTATTTATCCCCGCCGACAATTACCAGGAGCTGTTCCGCAGCTTTAAACCCACCACCGTGATCCCGGCGGAAACTTTACTCGAGGTTATCAAGGGCGCCCTGCTGCCCGGACGGGAGCACAAGCCGGCGCCGCCGGTACGCCAGGAAAGAGTCGCCGCAAGCTTTCTACCCGCTGCCGGGGCGCCGGCGCCGAGGGAACTTTAATCCAAATCAAGAGATATGCCGAAAATTGTATATATCCGGCACTATTCTTGCCCCAACCCGGCTCAGGCCGGGTTTCACGCCCTCAAGCCACTTATTTCTATAGCAACACCCAGGCAGGTGTGTTATACTGGGTTTGTGTTATACTGGGTTATAAAATTGTCCAGGTCTAAAAAATATGCATCTAAAACTCACCAAGGGAGGTGCCCCTTTGCAACCGACACAGGAACGCATTTTACCCCTCTTGCCTTTAAGGGGGATACTGATTTTTCCATATATGGTTATTCATCTGGATGTGGGGAGAGAAAAATCAGTGCAGGCCATCGAAGAGGCCATGCTTAAGGAACGGGCTATTTTTCTGGCCACTCAAAAGGACGCGCAAAACGATGACCCCACAGAAGAGGACATCTACTCCGTAGGCGCCGTGGCCGAAGTCAAGCAGCTCCTTAAACTGCCGGGCGGCACTATTCGGGTGCTGGTGGAAGGAATAGCCAGAGCCAAAATTAAAGAATATACCAGCCATACCCCTTATTTTGTGGTCAAAATTGAACAATATGACGAAACAGAAACGAAAAACGCCCAGGTGGAAGCGCTGATGCGCAACCTGGTCAGCCAGTTCGAGCAATATGTCAAACTAAGCAAGAAAATCCCGCCGGAAACAGTGGTAACGGTGATTAACATTGAGGAGCCGGGCCGGCTGGCCGATATCGTGGCCTCCCACCTCACCTTGCGCATCGAAGATAAGCAGGCCATTTTAGAAGCGGTGGACACGGTGCCCCGCCTGGAAAAACTGTGCGCCATCATGGCCAGGGAACTGGAAATTGTGGAATTGGAACGCAAAATCAATGTCCGGGTGCGCAAACAAATGGAAAAAACCCAGAAAGAATATTATCTGCGGGAGCAAATCAAGGCTATCCAGCGGGAACTGGGTGAGAAAGAGGACCGCATTGCCGAGGGCGAAGAACTGCGGGAAAAAATAGAACAGGCCAAGCTGCCCAAGGAAGTGGAGGAAAAAGCCCTCAAAGAGCTGGAACGGCTGGAGAAAATGCCGCCCATGGCCGCCGAGGGCACGGTGGTCCGCAACTACCTGGACTGGCTGCTGGCCCTGCCCTGGAGTAAAGGCACCCGCGACCGGCTGGATATCAACAAAGCCCAGCAAATTCTTAATGCAGACCATTACGGTTTGGACTTAGTCAAGGAGCGTATCCTGGAATACCTGGCCATCCGCAAACTGGCCAAGAAAATGAAAGGGCCGATCATTTGCTTCGTCGGCCCGCCGGGAGTAGGCAAAACATCTCTGGGCCGTTCCATTGCCCGGGCGCTGGAACGCAAATTCGTGCGTCTGTCTTTGGGCGGCGTGCGGGACGAAGCGGAAATTCGCGGCCACCGGCGCACCTATGTCGGCGCTATGCCCGGCCGGATCCTCCAGGGCATGAAGACTGCCGGTTCCAAAAACCCTGTCTTCCTGCTGGATGAAGTGGATAAAATGAGCATGGACTTCCGGGGGGATCCCTCTTCGGCGCTGCTGGAAGTTTTAGACCCCGAGCAAAACTTCTCCTTCAGCGATCATTATATTGAGGCGCCCTACGACCTAAGCAACGTCATGTTCATTACTACCGCCAACGTGCAGCAGAATATTCCCCGGCCGTTGCAGGACCGTATGGAAATCATCTATATCCCCGGTTATACCGAGGAGGAAAAAGTACAAATTGCCATACGTCACCTGGTGCCCAAGCAAATTAAGGAACACGGCTTGAACAACAAAATGATCCAGATTCCCGAGAAGGCCGTCCGGCGCATTATCCGGGAATATACCCGGGAAAGCGGCGTGCGCAACCTGGAACGCAACATCGCTTCCCTATGCCGCAAGGCGGCCAAACAAATAGTCGCCGGCAAAACCAAGCTGGTGCGGGTGAACGCGCAAAAACTGGAACAGTTTTTAGGCAAGCCGCGGTTCCGTTACGGCACCGCAGAGCTGGAAGATCAGGTAGGTATCGCCACCGGTCTGGCCTGGACCGAGGTAGGCGGGGAGACGCTGCAGGTAGAGGTTTCCACCTACAAGGGCACAGGCAAACTGACCCTGACCGGCAAACTGGGCGACGTAATGAAGGAGTCGGCCCAGGCCAGTTACAGCTACGTGCGCAGCCGCGCTGCGGAGCTGGGCATTAAACAAAACATGTTTGAAAAATATGACCTGCACATCCATGTCCCGGAAGGGGCTATCCCCAAAGACGGTCCTTCCGCAGGCATTACCATGGCCACCGCCCTGGCCTCGGCCCTGACCGGCCGGCAAATCCGGCACGACCTGGCCATGACCGGCGAAATCACCCTGCGGGGCCGGGTACTGCCCATCGGCGGCGTCAAAGAGAAAGTCCTGGCCGCTCACCGGGCCGGCATCAAAACCGTCCTCCTGCCCATGGATAACAGCAAGGACACTGAGGAAATACCGGCTAACGTCAAAAAACAGCTGGAGTTGGTGTTGGTGGACCATATGGACGAAGTGCTCAATGTCGCCCTGCGGGAAACCAAAATTGCCTCCCGCACCGCGGTCATCGAACCGCCGCCGGAGGTTACACCAGAGATAACCTACGGTCCTGTCGTGGAAACCGAGGGAGGACCTGAACTGCCCAATGAAAATAACTACAGTTGAGTTTGTGACCAGTGCCGACGGATTACATCACTGCCCGGACGGGGACCTTCCTGAGGTAGCCCTGGCCGGGCGGTCCAATGTGGGCAAGTCCAGCCTGTTTAACGCCCTGGTGGGGCGCAAAAAACTCGCCCGCACCAGCAATACTCCGGGACGCACCCAGCTGATTAACTATTTCCTGGTCAACGGCGCCTTTCACTTGGTGGATTTGCCCGGCTACGGGTTCGCCAAAGCACCCCTGGCGGTACGGCAGCAATGGGGCAAAATGATTGAAAAATACTTAACCGGCCGCCGTCAATTGCGCGGCCTGTTGCTGTTGGTGGATATCCGCCATCAGCCTACCGCCGACGATAAACTGATGCTGGAATGGCTCAGGTATAACAGCATCCCGGCAGCGGTGGCAGCCGTCAAGGCTGACAAGCTAAGCCGCGGCCGGGCGCTGCAAAACCTCAAAGTAATCCAAACCGAACTGGGTTTGACCAGGGACAATCCGCTGGTTTTGTTCTCTTCGGTCACCGGTCAGGGTAGGGAAGAGGTTTGGTCCGTCATCGCAGAACTGTTAGGTTAAATTATTAAGTTAAATTCAATCTGTGTTTCAGCAGCCAATGGGTAATGAAATAATAGAGCACACTGCAAACCATAGAGATTAAGGCTAAACCTAACGTGGCCAGATGCATGGCTGCAGCAGGACTTAGCGCAGCATACCAAATTTGAAAACCATTGCTCCATGCCTCGGGCAAGTTGGTGATGATGACGCCAATAATGGCGGTAATGATGCTTAAAATAACTTCCAGGCCCAAATAAGCGCCAAAAGAGGCCAAAAACTTGTGTTCATTAGCCAATTGGCCGATGGACATTGCTAAATAAAGGAGCAGGATATTGCTGGCTAAGTTGATTATGCCAATAACAGTCCACTCAAACAGCATTAAGAATGGATTCAGGCTTGCTGTGGCAAAGGTATCGTTGAACAGCCGCCACAGGGCGATGAAAATTTGACTGATATTGCCGGAACCGGCCATGATAATAATGACGGACAGCGCCACAATCAACAGCGCCCCTGTATTCCAGAGCATGGCGGCCAGCAATTTGCTGAGAATATTGTGATGGGTGTTTACAGGCAGGGTAAACATCAAATATCCCTCCTGCCCCAACAGGTTTTTATAAAAACGCTGAATGGTGATTACCAATGCCATCACCGTCAAAGCGATAATCAACACCGCTTCAACAAATATCAACAAGCCGCTGATCCAGTAAGAATTATTACCGAACACATTGCCGTACAAAGGAATCAGCACCGAGAATAAAAGCGTCGCGGCAAACAGCGGTACAAAATAATGGGCCATGCTTTTCAATTCATATTTCAAGAGCTTGCCTAACATCTGAACACCTCCCGGAACATTTCATCTATCGATTTGCCATGTTCAGCCCGGATATCATCCACGGCTGACTGCAGGGTGATTTTCCCCTGATTAAGGAAGATTACTTCATCCAGCACCTGCTCGATATCCGTGATAATATGGGTGGAAATAAGCACAGTGGCATCGGCGTTATAATTCCCGATGATCGTGTTGACTATATATTCCCGCGCCGCCGGATCCACGCCGCCGATAGGCTCGTCCAATAAATAAAGTTTTGCTTCCCGGCTCATCACCAAAATCAGCTGCACCTTTTCCTGGGTTCCTTTAGAAAGTGTTTTCAGGCGGGCCCGGGGGTTAATACCCAATGCCTGCAGCATTTCGTAAGCCTTCTGGGTGCGAAAATCGGCGTAAAACTCACTGAAGAAGGTAATCAATTGCTCAACCCGCATCCAATCGTTTAGATAGCTTTTTTCCGGCAAATAAGCGGTAACGCTTTTGCTGTGTATGCCGGGCGGCTGACCGTCGATCAGGATCTGCCCGGTGGTGGGCTGCAATAAGCCACAGGCCAGCTTCAATAAAGTGGTTTTGCCGCTGCCGTTAGGTCCCAGCAAGCCGATGATGCCTCCCGTCGGTAATGAGAAAGTGAGCCCGTCCAGGGCTAAGTGACTGCCGTAACGTTTGGTTAAAGCCGCTGTTTGCAGAATGGACCCGGTTGATATGCCGGGCGTCAATGGGCTTAAAGTGTTTTCTGCCATTATTATTTACCCTCCTTTCCTGCCGTGGCCATGGTCAGCGCCTGCCGCCAGTTTATGCCCAGGCTCTCCATGTCGGCGAAGAATTGTTCGATGCGCTTTTGAGCCAATGCTTGTTTGGTCGATTGAATCAATGCCGTATCCTCCGTGACAAATCGTCCGCTGGTACGCTCGGCGTATACCAGGCCCATGTTTTCCAGCTCGGCTAACGCTTTCTGCATGGTATTGGGATTCACTTTCGCCTCGGCAGCCAAATCCCTTACCGAAGGCAGACGGCTGCCCGCCGGATATAGGCCTTTGATGATAAACATGCTCATGTGCTCCACCAATTGGCTATAGATAGGCCGATCCGTTGCAAATTGCCAAGACATGGTACCTCCCCCTGTACTATTGTATTAAGTGACTAATACAATAGTACAGGGGGAGGTTGATTTTGTCAAGTGTTTAATTTGATTAAAATCTAAAGAAAAAACTGCGTACCCTGTTGGACAATCTGGAACATCTTACACATACTCGCCGCTTTAATCAGGGCATTGCAACTGCCGCCGCCGGGCTGGCAAAAGCGATTGACAAAGAGCGGCAGGCCGCCCGGATAAGCCACCGTCGCCACCAGCTGCCCCGCGCCATCATCCGTAACGGTTACCACCGCCAGCCAGACCCGTGAATCCATCACCCAGCAGCCGCCGGA
>WQUS01000133.1 GCA_009781965.1 Bacillota bacterium
CAGCCCGTCCAACACCCATGGTTCGTCCTGAGCATAGCGAAAGCGCAAGCCCTTGACCAGCAAAGTGTAGTTTTGCGGTGCGGGTGATGGTCCGGGCAGGTCCCGGACCTGGGGAGCGGCGTCGGTAACGGCAAAGAGCCTGCGGGCTGCCGCCAGGCTTTCTTCCAGCTGCTGCAAAGCCATGGGCAGGGGCAGGACCGCTTCAAAGCTGCTTAAGGCGCCCAAGATCAGCACGGCTAAGTAAACGCCATCCAGCCGGCCTTGCCTGACCAGCGGTATCGCCAGCAACAGCAGCGACCACATGGCCAGGTTCATCAGCAGACTGCCTAAGGCGGAGGATAATCCCCTGCCCCAGGCCAGCCGCCCCTGTAAGTGCAGCAATTTCCGGCTCAACAGGTTGACTTGCTCCTGTTGCTCCTCCTCCCGGTTAAAGGCTGTAATTTCCGTGATGCCTTGGATGATGTCTACCATTTGTACGTTCAGTGCTGCCCTGGCCGTTAGCATTTGCCGGCCCGCGCCCCGGCTCAGCGCCCTTACTGCCAGAGGCGCCGCCAGGGCGGCGGCAAGCAAAAAAAACAGCAGGGTTAAAGCCAGGCCGGGGCCCAACCAGGCCCCAAACACTCCGGCCACTGCCAGCAGCACCAGCAGAGCCGTCAAGAAAGGGGCCAGAACCCGCAAATAAAACTGCTCCAGTGTTTCCACATCCGCCGCGAACCGGCTGAGCAGTTCCCCGCTGCGGTATTCCATCAGCCTGGCCGGCGCCAAAGGTTCCAGAGCTGTGTAAAACCATACCCGGAGCCGGCTTAGGAGCTTGAATGTGGCGTCGTGGGCGAAGTAACGTTCCAGGTAGCGGCAGACAGGCCGGGTCAGGCCGAAGAAACGCACGCCGGCGACAGCCGGCATTAATGCCATCACCGGTGGATGCAAGGCCGCGGCAGAGATGAGAAAGGCAGCGGCAGCCATCAGACCGATACCGCCGGCCACGGTTAAAAATCCTAACCCGGCGGCTAACAGCATGGGCAGCCAGTAGGGAGCGATTAACGCCAGCAAACGGACAAAAGTTTTCATTGCCCACCTCCGAATGCCGCCACCAGCCGCTGATAGACTCCTTGCCGCGCCAAAAGTTCCCGGTGCCGTCCGGTTTCCGCTACCAGTCCCTCTTGCAGCACAATAATCCGGTCGGCCAGACGGAGAGTGTTGAGCCGGTGGGCGATGAAAAGCACTGTTCGCCCTTGCATCAGGCGCTCCAAGGCCTCCAGTACGAACCGCTCATTGACCGGGTCCAAGCCAGCGGTAGCTTCGTCTAAAATCAGTAACGGCGCGTCTTTGAGGAAGGCCCGGGCAATGGCCAGCCGCTGAGCCTGGCCGCCGCTGAGCCGGAGGCCGTTTTCGCCTACCTGGGTGTCGTAGCCTTGGGGAAGAGCGGTGATAAACCGGTGGGCCCCGGCTTGCTCAGCCGCCGCCATAACTTCGGCCATGGGAGCCTCGGGCTGGCCCAGGCGGATGTTTTCGGCCACGGTACCGTAAAAAAGATAGGGTGTCTGAGGTACCAGAGCGACGTGCCGGCGCCATTGGGCCGCCGGTATCTGAGCTAAGGGCAGGCCGTTAGCCGTGATTTGTCCCCGGTCCGGCTCGATGAACCGCAGCAGCAGGTGGGCAACAGTACTCTTTCCGGCGCCGCTGGGGCCAACCAGGGCAATCCGTTCGTGCGGCTGAAGCTGGAAGGAGATTCCCCGCAGGGCCGGCCGGTCTCCCTGATCAAAGGCATAGTGGACCTCTGTAAAGGCCAGGGGACAGACCGGCTGCAACCCGGGCCGGTCTGGCAAGCCGGGTCTGTCCCCTGCCGGGACGCCGGGACGCCGCTGGTTTGGAGCCCGGGGCGTTTCCAGAATGGCAAAGATGCGTTCGGCGGCGGCGGCGCCGGCAAGACCGATGTGAAAGTGGCTGCCCAGCAGTCTTAAGGGCAAATAAAATTCCGGCGCCAACAGCAAAATAAAAAAGGCTTGCTCAAAGGGCATTTGGCCTGCTACCAGACGCAGGCCGATGGCAACTGCCACCAGGGCGGTGCTGATGGTGGCGATAAATTCCAATACCAAGGCGGAAAGAAAAGCGACCCGCAGTACGCCCAGGGTCGTCTCCCGGAAGCTGTCGCTGATGCGCGCCATGACCTCGGCCTGGACCTTGCTCCGGCCAAAAATTTTCAGGGTGGTAAGACCCTGGAGGATATCCAGAAAATGAGCGCTCATCCGGCTTAAGGTTTCCCACTGTTTTTGGGACAGTGATTGGGCCCAACTGCCGATGAGGAACATGAACAAGGGAATCAGCGGAGCGGTGCAGAGAAGAATCAGACCGGCAATCCAGTCCAAGGGGAAGACGAAGCCCAGGACAGCCAAGGGTACCAGCGCGGCTAAAGCCAATTGGGGCAAATAGCGGGCAAAATAAGCGTCCAGCGCTTCAATCCCTTCCACCAGGACGTTCACCAGTTCGCCGGTGCGCTCCCCACCTGCGTATACCGGGCCCAGGGCTAATATGTGGGCTAAAAGACGCCGGCGCAGATGGTGTTTAATCCGTGCGGCAACCCGGTGCGCGGCAATTTCACTTGCCCAGGCCAGCCCGGCGCGCAAAATGATGATGCCCAGCAGGGGCCAGAGCCAGAGCCACACATCGCTCAGGCTCCGGCCCGCCAGGAACACGCCATTCACTATCCGGGCCAAATAGCCGGCCTGCAGGATGGCCAGCAACCCTGCGCCCAGCCCCAATCCGATACTCAGGGCCAGGAAAAAACGTACCGGTCCGGTTTCGCGCCAAAGTCTTTTGTCCATCATTTGTCTTCACCCGGTGCTGCCGTAATAGCTATTACGTTACTGATCATACCCTGTGTTTGCTAGTACTCATAGTGAATACGGCACGCAAAACTATTAACCGTAAGCGATTTCTCAAAAGAGCATGAGCGCACGGTTAATAGTTTTGCGTGCCGGCTCAATGCGAAAGCAGTAACGTGTGAACAGTAACCCTATTACTATTATGCGGCCGCACCCTTTTTAGTATTTCAGATCCTTGACGGTAACGCGCTTACGGAAAACCCAGTAAGTCCAAGCCTGGTAAAGGAGGACCACCGGAACCAGGGTCAAGGCGACAATGGTCATCACTTTAAGGGTATAGGGGCTTGACGAGGCATTGGAAACCGTCAGGCTCCACAGGGGATTCAGGCTGGAAACCATGACCCGGGGGAATAAACCCCAAAAGATAGCCACGGTGGCAAATACAATGGTGAGCCCGTTCATGACAAAGGCCCAGCCTGATTTCCCGGCGCGTATCAACCAGCAGGCCAGGAGCAGCGTCACCAGGGCGGCCCAAAACACGATGCCCGCTCCGAGCTTAGTAAAAAGATCCGTATTGCTGTAGCTTAAAATAATCAGGAGCAGGAGAGCCAATGCGGCTAATATGCTTAATACTGACGCCGCCCGGCGGGCGCCGGCCAGCTGTTGGCCCTCGGTTTTCAGGGTCAGAAAGATAGCGCCGTGGAGAGTGAAAATCAACAGTGTCGCCAGTCCGCCCACCAGGGTATATGGAGACAGCAGAGTCCAGAAGCTGCCGGTGTATTGCATATTGGCGGCAATGGGCACGCCCCGGAGCAGGTTGGTGATCGCCACGCCCCACAGCAGAGCCGGTATCAGGCTGCCCACAAAAATCATGATATCCCAGAAGTTGCGCCAGGCGGGTCGCTCGTCCTGACTGCGAAACTCGAAAGCTACCCCGCGGACGATCAAAGCCAGCAGCATCAAAAAGAGCGCCATGTAGAAACCGCTGAAAAGAGTAGCGTACCAGTTGGGAAAAGCGGCGAAGATAGCCCCGCCGGCAGTGAGCAGCCAGACTTCATTGCCGTCCCAGAAGGGGCCGATGGTGTTGATGAGCACACGGCGCTCTTGGTCATTCTTGCCCAGGAAAGGCAACAGGACGCCTACGCCGTAGTCGAAACCCTCCAGAAAAAAATAGCCGATAAACAATACGCCGATCAACAAAAACCAGAGTATATTTAGGTCCATAACGACGCCTCCTTTTTCGATGCCAGCGGTTTATCCGTGGGTAATTCCTGGGGACCGCGCTTAATCGCTTTAGTGAGGAGATAAAGATCGGCTACCGCCAATACTCCGTAGATTAAGGTAAAGGCAATCAAGGTGGTCAGAACGGCGCCGGCGGAGACAGCTGGGGAAACAGCTTCATTCACCTTCTGCAGCCCTTGTACAATCCAGGGTTGCCGGCCTGTTTCGGCCATAAACCAGCCGCAGATATTGGCGATGTAGGGCAGGGGAATGCTCCAAAGTAGCGCTTTTAAGGTCCGCGGTCTGGCGGCCAATTGCCCCTTCCGCAACAGGTAAAGGCTGTACAGAGAGATGAGAATCATCCATAAGCCGGCGGCCACCATCAGACGAAAGCTCCAGAACAGCGGCGTAACCGGCGGGATGTAGTTACCCGGTCCGTAAGTGGTTTCATATTCGGCCTGAATCTCTTTTAATCCTTTTACCTCGCTGGTAAAGGAATTATGAGCCAGGAAGCTTCCCAAAGCGGGCAGCTGAATGGTGGAGTGATTGGTCTGATTTTTCACGTCAATCAAGGTGATTAGATTCAAAGGAGCCGGCGCCTCGTTTTCCCACAAGGCCTCCGCCGCCGCCATCTTCATGGGCTGGGAGTTAACCAGATGCTGGCCTTGGAAGTGGCCGACGCCAACGAGCAAAATAGTGCCGATGAGACCCATAGTCAAGCCGATGCGGAAAGAACGGAGGAAAAATTCGGCCTGGTTTTTCCGCAACAGATGATAAGCGCTGACACCCATCACAAAAAATGCGGCGGTGGCGTAGCCCCCCAAGACGGTGTGCGGAAATTGATAGAACACATGAGGATTGGTTAAAAGAGCAAAAAAGTTAGTCATTTCAGCCCGGCCGTTGCGGATGATGTAACCCACCGGCTCCTGCATAAATGAGTTGGCGGCCAAAATCCAAAAGGCGGACAGGGTAGAGGCAAAAGCCACCAGCCAGATTGCCGCCGCATGCAGGGATTTGGAGAGCCGATCCCAGCCGAAGACCCACACGCCCAATAAGGTGGATTCAAGGAAGAAAGCCGCCAAGGCTTCCACCGCCAGAGGCGCGCCAAAAATATCGCCGACAAAGCGTGAGTATTCCGACCAGTTCATGCCAAAATGAAATTCCTGCACAATGCCTGTAACCACGCCCATGGCGAAGTTGATGAGGAAAAGTTTGCCCCAAAACAGGGTCATTTTTTTGTAGATATCGTTTCCCGTTCGCACATATATGGTCTCCATTACCGCCACTAAAACGGAAAGACCCAGCGTGAGCGGAACAAACAGAAAGTGATAACTGGAAGTGGCCGCGAATTGTAATCTTGCCAGTATAAGAGCTTCCACGGTTATGATCTATCCCCCTTTAAATATTTTTTCGTTGGTTAAAAAGGGTTCAGGTTAAATAGGGTAAAATGGCCCGCGCTTAAAATCACACAAACTGGACTAATTTGGTATACTTATGGGCAACACACCTCCTTATAAAATGAATTAATAGTAAGGAAATAATAATGGTTCGGCAAGGAAAATGTCAATAACTTTTGCAAAAACCATTTAGCTGGCTTAATAATCTTAATTTGCTTTTACTTTATTAATTCCTCCTCAATGGCGGGGGGGAATTTTTTTTCAATTTTTGATGGTTTTTCTTCCGGTTGTCCTTTGCTTTCCCCCGTTTCCCGGGGGGATGTTCTATTTCTTACTCTTTTAATTTTGTTTGCTCTGAGCTCAAAAGTTGTTTTATTATATTTCTGGTTGGCATTGTACTTTTTAAGCCATTCGTCTGTTTGGGCTTCGGTTAAAGGGGAAATTTTTTCCGCCCATTT
>WQUS01000134.1 GCA_009781965.1 Bacillota bacterium
AGGCGGTTGATCCCGGCTATAACACGGTCCCGGTCATTATTGGCGGCAGGACGTTGATGCCGATCCGCGCGGTGGTCGAGGCAATGGGCGGGGTCCTCGGCTGGGCGCCGGACGTCCGGCAGGTGACGCTGAACGCCAACGGCGTCGCGGTCGTTATGTTCATCGGTAATACGGATTATTACGTCAACGGCCGGCAAAAAACAATGGATACGGCCCCGGTCGTCAAGGACGGCAGAACGCTGATACCGGTACGCTTCGCCGCCGAAGCGCTGGGCTGTAAGGTGGACTGGAAGCCGGATACGCAGGCGATTTTGATCACCTACGGCCCAAGCGGGCAGACGGCGCAAACGCAGCCCGGCGGCGCAAATCCGCCGCCGCAGCCGGGGGCTTACACAACCAGGTTTTATACGGATACGGCTAGGCAAAACAACTCGATTAATATCAGCTACCCGTATTTAAACGGCGACGGTTATAATGAAGTAAATCGAATCATCGTTCAGAAGGTGCGGAGCTATGCGGCGGAGTACGCATCTGATGCAAGCGGCGACACCGTAACCCTTGATTATCAGTTCAATGTAGCCCTAAACAACAGTAAAATGATCAGCCTCTACTTTTGGGGCGAAAGCTATGTTTCCTCAGCGCCTCATCCGAACGCCGATTTTTATACGCTTAACATTGATCTGGCTACCGGCAAAGAGCTTAAACTCAGTGATCTGTATACGGTCAACGCCGATTTTGAGAAAGTGTTTTACGACCAAGCGCGGCAAACGGGCGGCGTTGATGATATGCTCGACAACACGCGTTCACAGGAGGGTTCGATAACCGATCCGTTTGCCTATCCCGATGCTCTGCCTTGTTATCTGACCCTGGACGGACTCGTCCTCTCCTTGCCGGTCAGCCACGCGGAGGGCGACCACTTTGAAGCGCTGCTCAAATACGGTGATATACAGCAATTCTATAAGCTGAAGCAAATTTATTGGGAGGAATAGTTTATTATCGGAACACAATCTGGCGGGCACTAAACAGTAACGTTCTTCTTTGTATTCGGCTCGGCAGTTCGTATGGATTATAGTATTTAATTTCACATCGGCTTAAAAAAAATTTTCAAAACTTCACATTAATGTGATTTACGTTTCACGGTGATGTTTTATCATGAAGATATAATCTGGACGAAAGGGGTTTTATTTTATGCAAAAGAGAGTTTTGTTTTTGGCTATGCATACGTCATCACCTGCAAAAACGGAACGCCCCTGGACGGAACCGACGCTGATTTCCAGAGCATGATTGATTCATTTACCCTGAAATAACAATGAAGAACATTTTTTACCTTTATTGGCTCGTGAGGTCTTAAATTGTGCTAAAATAGTTTAAACAGCAAGATACTTAGAAGACTGAGCGAGGAGGATTAAAAATGTCAATTTTATGCGCTCGTTGCGGGGCGACTTTGGAGCCTGGAACCAAGTTTTGCATCACCTGCGGGGCAAAGGCGGAAGACGCCGGGCTTGTTGACGCGGCTGCGCCGCCATGGTCCCAACCGGGAGTATCCCAGGCTGCGGCTGCCGTTGCGCCCGAGCTGTCCGCACAGCCCCGGGAATTGGCTGGAAGCCAAGGTCAGTCTGCCTCTGCCCAGCCCTCTCCGGAACCGGCCAAAAATCAGCCCCGGGCAGAAAAAGAAGTGAAGTCCATCGGCTTCTTCTGGAGTCTGGGTTATCTATTGCTACTGAATATCCCGGTTTTGGGGCTGATCCTGTCTATCGTCTGGGGTTTGCGAACATCTCCGAAGAACAGAAGCAATCTGGCCCGAGCGATGATTTTTATCCATTTGATTTGGATCGCCGTGCTGGTGCTGATCTTCATGTGGCTGTACCCTATTTTACACCAGCTGACCCAGGCGGGGGCTTTCAGCATCAAAATATTTGGCTATGAACTTAGGTGACAGGTAAGCTATAATAGATTAATAAATATGCATTATAAACAAAACGAGGAGGAATTTGACCATGAAAAAAATATTGGTACTTATGCTCGCGTTGGCGCTAACGCTATCCCTGGCTGCTTGCGGCGGCAACAAAAGCGGCGCCGGCGGCGCGGACAACACAAAAAGTACAAATACCCCCCCGGCCAATACGGCGGCCAACAACGAGGCGGCGGACACCGGCACAACCAGTAGCGACACAAGTTCCGGCAGCGATACGCTTTTCGCGGCGCAGTCGGACATCATGTCCAAGCTGGGCAACTACTATTTAACCATTAAGCTCACCAACTCGGACGGGAGTTCGGCCCTCTCCAAGGAATTGTATGTCAAGGGGGAAGTCCTGATTACGATGATGGATGACAGCACCACCGTCAATTACAGCGATTTTAAAAACAACAAGATGTATTCTTTGAACACTGAAGATAAGACCGGGAAAGTATTTGGTTCCGCGTCCGACACCGGTAACGGCGGGATGCTCCTTAGTATTCCCGTGAACTTTGGCATTACCCAAAGCGCACTGTTGGAGAATGATATGTTCAAGCCTGAAAAGGTCGGCACTGATACCGTCGCCGGGCAAAAAACCACGGTTTACAGCTATACGTACAACGGCGCCACCTTGAAATTCTGGCTCGATGATCAATACGGGCTGGCGCTCAAGACAGAGGGCGGTACATCCAACTGGGAAGTGACGGAGTTAAAAACCGGGAATGTTACTCCGACGGACTGGCTCAACCTCAGCGATTACACCATTTCATAAAAAGGATTTCCGGTTGGCGTTTATAGGATAGCAAGAAAGTGGGGTGAAAAAGAGACCAAAGCCTAATGAAAGGCAAGATAAACAAGATCGGTAAAACAAGATAAGTAAGGCAAACTATTTTAAATTACTTGAAGGGGGAAAAACTGATGGCTTTTTTTAATAAATTATCGTCCTTGGCCCAAAGCGCGGTGGATAAAACCAACGATATGCTGGAGACCAACAAGCTCAATGCCAGTATCAATGCGGAGAAAACGAAAATAGCAGAATTAAAGGGCAAAATTGGCGAGTATTACTGGACGCGCTATGCGTCAGGGGAAGCCATTGACGACGAGCCTGCCCAACTCTGTGGGGAAATTAAAACCCGCGAGGAGAAAATCGCCTCCTTGGAAGCGGAAATTCAGGCCAAGAAGGAAGAGGCTCAACAAGCGGTTCAAGCCTCGTCAAGCGCGCCAACCGGCCAGACCGTGTCAGCCGGCCAAGCCGCAGCATCGGTCTCAGCAGACGCCATTGCCTGTCCTGCTTGCGGCACAGCGAATCCGGCCAGTTCGAAATTCTGTCAGGGCTGCGGCGGCAAACTGGAGCAGCCGCCGGCTGCCGAAACCTTGTCCTGCCCGGCTTGCGGGGCGGATAATGTGCCGGGCACCAAATTCTGCAGCCAATGCGGCGTTAAATTGGAAAAAATCTAGAAATTATTAATGCCGGAGGGATTTGAGATGAAGAAGTTTTTCGCCCTGCTCTTTATGCTGGCCCTTTCCCTGACCGTATTGGCCGGCTGTGGCGGCAAGAGCGCCGGCAGCGGCGCTACGGACAATCCCCCCGCCGCTTCCCAGTCGGACAACCAGTCTGCGACCCCCGCCGCCGGCGACACGGCGGCGAGGGTCGGTGCGGAGGGCTGGCCGGCAAGTACGATTTACAAAGTGCCGGAGTGGAAGGGCATCACCAAATATTTTGGCGGCGGCGGTTCTTTGGACGATTATGTCGGCAAGGATTATATGATGAACGTCGTCGCTACGGAGGACAGCTTCAATCAATATCAGGCCGACTTGAAGGCCGCCGGTTATACAATCACGGCGGATACGGGATCAGCTTCCCATCCGGACGAGTACAATGCCGACCTGGGCCCGGTGAGCATCACGATCAATCCCAGTCAATTTGACGGCGCCAACGGCTATCAGGTCGACATCAACCTGGCCCCGATTGGCAAATGGCCGGACACTGAGCTGCCCGGATTTATTACTCCGGTTAAAGATAAGACCCTGGTTTATGATCCCACTTACCATCCGCCCGGCGACAGCGATTTGCAGGACGGTCAGGCTTACGTGGCGGACAAGGACGGCTATAACTTCTGCTTTACCGTCAGCGGGATAACCCAGGATGAGGCCGTCGCCTACATGAAGGACGCCGCCGCCAAGCTGACAAACGGTCAATACGGCGACGGAGGCGTATATGACGACTCCCTCGGCTATATCAAGGGAACATATAACGTGAGCGGCCAGACATACAAGGTCGCCGCGGAGTTCTCCCAAAGAGACGATCTCACCTATTACTTCACTTTTGGCTGGTCCACGGGCAGCGTGGCTGATTAATTAACCGGGCAGACAACGAGGATGAAACAGGAGACACTTAGTCATGAAAAAGATATGGGCACTTATTTTCGTACTGGTCTTGACCTTTTCTCTGGCCGGCTGCGGCGGCAATAAGACCGGCGGCGCAAACAATAGCGCGGCAGGCGGCGTGACTCTTGCCGGTATGAAACAGGCGGCCGCCGACAAAGGCTACAAGATTTCGGACGGGTATATAAAGTACAACGACAAGATCGTCGGCGGATTCACAGTCGATTATCCCAACGGAACCAACGAATATATGGCGCCGGTGCTGGAATTTGACAGCCCCGTAAGTGCCGCCGCTTATGCTAAAACGGTCAATGAGGCCGGGTATAATGTGTGCGTCGTCAACGGCAAATACCTGACGATGGTGGCCGCGGAGAAGGGTACGGCCAAGGATCCCGACGAACAAACCTTCTTTGCCAACCTGCTTAACGGCCGGGATCTCGGAGCTGCTCCCACATATAGCTAAAATGAAAAAGCGCTGTCCATTGCATAAGCCGGTAATCAGATAAGCAATGGGCGAGCAAAAATCAATCAAAAGCGGATTAAAATAGGGAAAGGGTGATCAAATCATGGCTTTTTGCGGCGATTGCGGCGCTCAGCTGGAAAACAATGCGAAATTCTGTCCTGCTTGCGGCAATCAGATTCAGACTGTCGGCGGACGAGCAACCACTATGCAACGGGCGGACGAGGTAGAGTACCAAATATATGGCGAGGATTTACAGTTTGTGGAGATCATGCTTGATCCCGGCGAAACCATTGTGGCGGAAGCGGGAGCGATGATGTACATGGACAGCGTGATCCAAATGGAAACGATTTTTGGCGATGGTTCAGCCCGGAGCCAGGGCAGTGGATTGATGGACAAACTGGTCTCGGCCGGCAAGCGGGTGATTACCGGGGAGAGTTTGTTTATGACCGCCTTTACCAACGGCGGCGCGGGAAAGAAATGCGTTGCTTTTGCCGCGCCTTATCCCGGCCGGGTAATTCCCTTTGACCTTACGGACGTGGGCGGGACCCTCATTTGTCAGAAAGACGCCTTTTTATGCGCGGCCAAGGGCGTATCCATCGGCATTGCCTTTCAAAAGAAAATTGGCGTGGGCTTGTTCGGCGGCGAGGGCTTTATCATGCAAAAACTGGAAGGTGACGGGCTGGCCTTTATGCATGCCGGCGGCATGATCGTGCAGAAAGAGCTAGGCGCCGGGGAGACCTTGAAGCTGGATACCGGATGTCTGGTGGCTCTGACCCAAAGCGTGAATTACGACATTCAGTTTGCCGGCGGCATTAAAACAGCCTTATTTGGCGGCGAGGGCCTGGCCCTGGCCACTTTGACCGGACCGGGAACAGTCTGGCTGCAATCTCTGCCCTTCTCCCGGCTGGCCGACACTATTATATCGGCCAGCCGGCTTGGCCACGGCAACAAGGATGAGGGAAGCATTTTAGGCAATATTGGCATCGGGACCTTCCTCGGCGGCAAAAATTAATGCGTTGATTATCAGCCCATTGCCTTTGGCCGAGTTTTATGCTATAAAATATTAGTAAAGAGTTTCGGCTTTG
>WQUS01000135.1 GCA_009781965.1 Bacillota bacterium
TCTTCCTCTTTCTTCTCCTTGCCGTTCCTGCTTTTGTCTCGTTTTACCGTTTGCTATTGCTTTCTTTCTAATCTTTACGGTAGTTTCCGAGGTCACTCTAAATTACTTTGAAGAATTTGATAAATCACGCAGTCACGGTAACGGCAAAGACATTCTTTACTCCATCTGGTGTTATTATCGTGATTACCGTTGTACCAACTTTCAATGGAGTTAGTGTTCCATTCGCAGATACGCTGCACACCGCAGCATTTGAACTTGTGAATTCAAGATCACCTAAACCCGTCCAGGTGTACGGAATCAACAATGGCTTGGCGATCTTGGCGCTCATTGATTTGACCGTGCATGTAAGTGCCCCACTATTCAGATTGATATTCGTATTGATACTAGTTTTACTAATAAATTTCAATATTGTTACTGTGCCAGACCACAACTTCCCGTTAGGAACCGTTTTTGTCAAAGAAAATGTTACAATACCGTTATCATTGGAGATAATCGTGAGTTCTGTCCTTGGGATTGTTCCGTTGCCAACGTCAGCTTCCGGGGTCTGTCCTGCAAAATCAACCAGACTTACAACGTTTGGGTCGTAAGTCAGAATAAAAATATGTTCTGTTATACTTTGTATATTCATTGCGTTTACGTTGACCAGGTATGTCCTTCCGGATATGGCATCAATGTCAAGCCCGTATTCACCGATTTTAACGCCGGATACGGTAAGCGCATATGCGGTTTCCTGATAATCAGCGCTACTTGAGAACGTAACCCTAAAATATAGGGCTTGATCTGCTTTTAAGTTAAATCTGGATGTCTTATCTGAAGAAATGTAATTGAGCGTCGAGTCAAATATATCCAAACATAAATTGTCGGTTGCGCCGGTCAATGAGATCAAGGCCGAAAGATCACCCATCGCTTTTACGGCGTACCAATTTTCATCTGTCTTGGAGACAACGGTCCCGTCAAATGTCAGATTTGTGCCGACATTTAAGCTGCTGACAGGAGTTTGGTCATAACGATCATATCCTATATCCTCGTTTATCTGCGCATTGGTAGGGGTAAGGATGTTAAATATTCTTTTTTGCCCAAGTTTACCATAGGTATCATCGCCCCATGCCCAGACTGTTTTATTGTTCTTTATTGCAAGGCTGAAACCGAAACCTCCGGCTATTACTGTTGCCCCCGTAAGATTTTTCACCTGAACAGGTAAGCTGCGATCCGTGAGACTGTCGTCTCCAAGCTGTCCGTAATCATTCTGTCCCCACGCCCATACTGTCCCATCGGATTTCAGTGCCAGACCATGATAGTAACCCGCAGAGATACTTGTAATTCCGGTTAATCCGCTGACCTGTGTCGGCGGAATGTTTGTATTAACTACAGCAGTGCCATTGCCTATTTGACCATAAAAATCAGTACCCCATGTCCAGACTGTACCGTCAGATTTCAATGCCATACTGAAATAATAGCCTGCTGAAATTGCCGTGATCCCGGTGAGAGTAATTGTCTGTACCGGTTCCAAACGATTTATTGATGTGCCGTCGCCTAGAGTACCTAATGTATTTCCTCCACATGCCCAGACCGTCCCGTCGGATTTTAAGGCCAGGCTGTAGTTACATCCCGCAGAAACTGCTATTACTCCAGTAAGGTTTTTGACCTGCACAGGTGTGTTGCGATTGGCGGTAGTCCCGTCACCAAGCGCACCGTATACATTATAGCCCCATGCCCAAACTGTCCCGTCAGATTTCACGGCCAAACTGTGGTTTATTCCGTTAGCGATTGAAATAACTCCTGTAAGGTTGGACACCTGGACGGGTGAGCTGCGCTGTGTATTGGTGCCGTCTCCAAGCTGACCATACTGATTATCCCCACAGGCCCAGACAGTTCCGTCAGATTTCAGGGCTATGCTGTAATTATCTCCCCCGGCAATTTCTATAATCTCGGTAAGCCCGCTTGCCTGCACAGGCATGTATTGGGTTGATGCCGTCCCATCTCCAAGCTGACCATACGCGTTCCATCCCCAGGTCCAGACTGTTTTGTCTGATTTTATCGCCAAACCGTGTGAAGCCCCTGCAGCGACGGCCGTTACATCTGTCAGATTGTTATTTTGTATGGGTACGCTTTGGTATGATGTAGTACCGGCGCCAAGCTCGCCCAATGCATTGCTGCCCCACGCCCAGACTGTACCGTCCGGTTTTAGTGCCAAATTATGCGATGATCCTCCTGAAACGGATACAACCCCGGTAAGCTCGGTAATCTGAACAGGGACGCTGCTGTTTGCAACCGATCCAATTCCTAGTTGGCCGCCGCTGTTATAGCCCCACACCCAAAGTGTCCCCTCCGTTTTTATTGCCAAAGAATGCGAAAGTCCTGCTGTGATAGTGCTCACTCCTGTTAATCCCACGACTTGAACAGGAGTATGACGCTCCAACACAGTGTTATCTCCTAGTTGGCCTCCAAAATTAGAGCCCCATGACCAAACTGTCCCGTCTGATATTATGCATAAATTGTGGTTCCCGCCTGCCGCAATTGCGGTAACTCCAGTAAGAGTGGCGAGAAGCACCGGTGTATTGCGGTTGGTCGTAGTACCGTCTCCAAGCTGACCCGAATAATTATATCCCCAGGACCAAACCTTTCCATCAGATGTCAAAACAAGACTATGGGCATCACCCGCTGCGATTGCGGCTACGGTTTGGTCTGCAAGTCCGGTAACCTGGATTGGAGCATTGCGCGATGTCGTCGTGCCGTCCCCAAGCTGACCATATTGATTGTACCCCCAAGCCCACACGGTTTTATCGGATTTAAGCGCCAGGCTATGACCGTACACCTGGGACCGTCCGGCAATGATAGATGTAACCCCCGTCAGGCCATTGACCTGAACAGGTACATACCGGGTTGTTAAAGACCCATCTCCAAGCTGACCGTAGTTATTATATCCCCATGCCCAGACACTTCCGTCATTTTTAAGGGCCAGACCATAGCTAGAGCCCGCCGAGATATCCTTAACATTGCTTAGACCTATAACCTGAGTCAGCTTTACAGACGGAGAACGATATCCGATCCCGCACTGTCCGGTGTCATTAAAGCCCCACGCCCATACTGTCCCGTCTTCTCTGAGCGCTAAACTGAAATAGTGACCCGCCGCCACTTTGACGATTTTGCTGTTGGCAAACAGCTCGTATGTTTCTGCTTCTGAAAGTTCATATCCATGTACGTCAAAGTCCTCAGCGGGTGAAAGCTGAAGAAAACTACCTGGTATATTGTGGAGCAGATTGTATAAGTCCAGGCGCTTACCGTCCTGTACGTTTTTCTTGAGATTGCTTAGACTGTCGGCGGATTCCAGTAGTTTTCCCTTTATTTCCGTGGCTGCCGGTATATAATTCTCATTAGAAGCAGTTATATCTGCACCGCTGTTCGCAGGTACAGATTTTTGTTTTAAGGTCTGCAAATAAGCGCCCGCCGCCGCCGAAACATATCCGGCGGACATGGATGTTCCGGACAGCAGACCCGTCTGATTCTCAGGCAATGTCGAAACGACATCCCTGCCTCTGGCGGCTATGTCGATGGTATTGACGCCGTAGTTGGAATAATATGAAAAACCGTCGTCCGCGTTTGTGGATGCCACGCTTACCACGTTAGGCAGCCGATACCCGGCAGGATACGACGGAGTTACGTCGAAGTCGCGCCGGGAATTACCCGCAGCGCAGACAAATAGCATATTGGGATAGGCCTTGATGGCCTCCTCCAGCGCAGGGTTGTTGACTGACGCGCCAAAACTGCAGTTTACCACGCTTGCGCCGTTTTCGGCGGCGTAAGTAATAGCCGAGACAATGTCCGATGTATAGGCTTTTCCGTCGCGGAAAACCTTCAGCGGCATGATCTTGATGTCAGAATTTGTGTCAGCCGCCGTTTGGGCAATGATGCCGGCGATATGCGTACCGTGGGCATATTCTAGAGGATTGTACGATGAATAAACCTGGTTTGTGCCGGACGTGAAATCCCAGCCGTTTATATCGTCGATAAGTCCATTGCCGTCATTGTCCTTTCCGTCCAGGGTTTCAGCATAATTATTCCAGAAGTAGGGGGCAAGTGTAGGATGATAAACATCAACGCCGGTATCAATAAGCGCTATAATTGTTTCGCCTGTATCGACGATAATATTGGCTGAGTCGGCCAGATTGCCGTCAGTTACAGGTGCCTGCGTGGGCTCAGGCGTGGGTTCATCAGGAGTAAGCCCAGTATCCAAAGAAGAACTGTCTTGATTTTCTGATGATTCCGCCGGTTGGGGGTCAGGAGTCACCAACTCTAGATATAACCCTCCGGCGGAATCCATCGAGAGCGCGTAGTCGGGTTGTATGTATTCTATATCTTCGGAAAGCCCCAATGAAGCAATCTCCGTTTGAAAATCCTGCAGCGTGGTTGTGTTATCCAGTATGTACACGCTGACGTTTGCCAGTAAATTGCCTTCGGCTATAGAAAGATCGCTTGCCGGGGGCGGCGAGTATTTAGGAGAATTTGGATTCTTCCCGCCATTGCCGTTGTTGGCATTTTGGCTTTTACCGTTATTTGAAGATACCTTTTTCAGTTTGTTAACTGATTTATACTTCCCTTTTAGTTTAGCCTGTACTGAATCCGAGCCGGTTGTATCCTTACATTTGATGATGAACCGATCTGTAGTATTTACCTCCTCGTTCAACGTAAGAACGCCAAGCTGATCGGGCGGTGTAATTGATGCAGTCTCATTTCTGTCGCTTTCCTGTGTCGTGGTCTCATTCGCATTTTTTGCCCAAGTAATTGTGGCGCCGACAGGATTTACTATAGCACCACCAACCAAGCATAATGTTAGCAAAATACTCAACAGCACTTTCCTTTTCTGTTTCATGACTTTTCTCCTCTCGTATTTTGTAAGCTGTATGCCGTTACACGCATTGAATCGCGCACTTCCGACAGCCTGCCGAGTTTGTCGTAAACGTTCGTTACCGTATTGCCCTTGCCGTCTGCCTGGCTCTCGCCGGTAAAGCCCGCAGAGACGCCGGTTATTATATCATATCCAAAAGTGATTGTGCCAGTGTTCGGCGCATTCTTTGTCAGCACGCGGTTAAGAGCGTCATAGGTCAGTGCAAATATTTACTTTCGTTATTCGCCATTACCATGCGTTTAACATATTACTGAAACAGTTGGTATTCCCTGGGAATATTTAACACATATACTAAAATGCTTATTGCCGATACCACACTCCAACAAATGAAGAATTTTTATTAAATATTCACTTTCTATAATTTCATTTTCATTTACAAAAATACTACTATCCACACCAAAAACCATGCTGCTATTATTCACATCAAAAAAATACGCAGATGATAATAATCTTGATATTTGAATTGTAAAAAGATCAACTACTGTAGTAGCTTCGAATAGTGAACAATCTGCAAAAGATTTAATTTCACTTATTTCGTGACCATTTATCACAAAATTGTTTTTGTACTTTATTAATAAATCATATATTCGTACCATCTCTAAATCCTGAAACTCTTTTGGTATCTTCATATGAAATAAATATACTGCGTTTTCAAATCCATTAATAATACGCTCAATTTGGCGTATGTCATTATCTGAACAAGATTGACAAGCGTCATCTACTTGTGCTAGGAATGTGATAAATCTCCATATCGCAATATTTTCAATTTTAAGAATATCTCCTTTAAGAAATTTATACATTGCGTCATAGGCCCATTTCGAAAAATCTTCTTTTGACAATTCGCTGGATAGATATTTAGGATTTGTGAAATAATAACTTAAACAAGTTAGCAAAAAGTGGTATAATGTTTTCACAGAGTAAATTGAGGGTGAAACATTATGGAAGAACGCATCGAACGCATGAGGTTTTTGCTTGACGAG
>WQUS01000136.1 GCA_009781965.1 Bacillota bacterium
AAGCTCCAGCCAGATCCTTTGCTGACATGGGACCGTCTTTAAGAGGAGTAAACAAATCAAGCTGCATGCCGGCCAGCATGGCAAACGAGGGCAAAACGCTGTAAACATTGTGCATAATGGTGGCTGGCTTTAAATCTTCATCAAGGGATAAATTGTTTCGTTGCCACTGTGCACCAACAGTTATTGTTGCGCTTTTCTTTTCCCCAGTGACCATAGCCATACCATCAACAAGCGCATCGTGTTCTATGACAACATTTGTAAATTCTGCGTTTATAAGCATTTCTCGATACTCTGTTTCTGTATAAGCTTTGCCATGATCGTAAACGTTCAAGTTAGCAAAACCATTTGCCAACGACGCCGGAGGTCCTAAGCGGGAATCATCTAAAACACTCCCAAAAATAAAAATCCGGCCTCCCGGCAGCATGGATTGGCTGATCGATTTTAAAACAGCCAGCGCTTCTTCTTGGGATAGCGTCTGAATGACCGCTCGAAGAATAGCTACGTCGTATTGTCCTTCGGGCGGACTGGAGCAAAGATCGGTTATTGATACGCTGATACGATCAGACATACCAGCTTCTGCTATAAAACCTGCGGCCAAACGCACTACTTTAGGCAAATCCACCACTGTTGCTTTAAGATGCGGATATTTAGTACAGATAGCGATTGAGACGCCGCCGGTGCCGCCTCCAGCATCAAGAAGTCTTTTAAACTTTGAAAAATCCAGTTTTCCCGCAATCTCTTTGCCGCCATTGCGACTACTATGAATTTGTTTTTGGAAAAACGCTAACAATTCTCCTTCCGGTAAATCATGATAATCTATTTTCGCATTAGGTTTTCCCGTTCTAATGCTTTCGGCAGTATTTAAACTGACTTGCCAAAGCATATTGTAAAATCCGCTTAATCCGCCAATGTAACTAGGACACCCGCGAATCAAAAATTTAGCGGCTTCGGGAGTATTGGAAAACTTTTTACTTTCTACTTCCAGTAAACCAGCCACGACAAGCAAATAGAGAAGAGGCGTAAGTTTATCTTCCCGAACCTCTAAAACTCCAGCCAAATCCTTTGCTGACATGGGATCGTCTTTAAGAGGAGTAAACAAATCAAGCTGCATGCCAGCCAGCATGGCAAACGAAGGAAAAACTCCATAAACATTACGCATGATGGTGGCCGGTTTTAAATCTTCATCGTAGGAAGAACCGTCTCTGAGCAACATTCTTCCACTTCCTCTATTTTTATTTTAGTGCGATTATCATATCCACGCAGTGTTTATGCGGCATACCGCCGCTATGGCAATCAACAATACGCCTGCGCATGCTCCCATTTAGAAACGGCCTGAAAACTTATGCCAAGCGCTTCTGCAATTTTCTCCTGTGTAAATTTACGCGACTTACGCAAGCGAGTCAGGTTGTTTGCAAAAGTGTTATTCACTTCCATTACCCCCTTGCTCATAACCTACATTACAGCAAAAGGAAAAGCAATAACTTGATTGTTGAATGGCAATTGATATTCAACTAAAGGTTGATCCACGAGTATTTGCTTACCCGTAAGCAAATCTGCGGCATAGAGATGATCCGGGCGGACGAATAATGCTATGGACAAATTCTGTTGCCCATTTCCCGCCGCGGAATGTTCCGCCGCCGGTCGCAAAGTAGTTCACCCGGACGATGAATCCCGTTGTCCGCAGGAAGATAACAGCAAAATGCTCATTAGCGCAAGGATAACAAGACTAATCCGGTATACCGTTTTGTTATTCACGTAATCACCTCCAACCTTTCACTTCCCTTTCACTTCATGGGTGCAATGGGTGCAGGCCGATTATCATTTCATACTGCTCCAAGGCCAAGTCATCCGTTATTAATAAGCGCAGAGGCTTCCGGAGGCAAATGCCGGCAGGGGCAGTCCGCCTCCTCGTCAACAGCGGCGATGGCATCCATAACCAGAGTTCTAAAATTATGGGCGTTTGCATCCATCGCATCCACCACTTCCTGGTGGGACAGCTGCTCCGGGGAAATGCCGGCGGCAAAATTAGTCACCATCACAATGGTGGCGTAACAGATTTCCGCTTCCCGAGCCAGGACAACCTCGGGCACACTGGTCATACCCACCACGTCCCCGCCCAACTGGCGCAGCATCCGAATTTCGGCCGGCGTTTCAAACCGCGGCCCTTCCATGCACACGTAAGTACCCTTGGTGTGACAGGGCAGTCCGTTTTTTTGCGCCGCTTGGGCCAGCACCTGGCGCAGCCGGGAGCAATAGGGATCGGTCATATCCAAATGGATCACCCCTCGCTCCAGAAATGTCTGCGGTCTGGATTTGGTGAAATCCAAAAACTGATCCACAAAAACAAATTCTTTGGGTTTCATGTCGGGATTCAATGAGCCCACTGCGGCAGTGGCAAAAATATTTTTCACGCCCAACATCCGTAATCCGTAAATATTAGCCCGATAGTTGATCAGGTGCGGCGCCACGGAATGATCCGCGCCATGCCGGGGCATAAAGGCCACCCGCTTGCCTTGGTAACTGCCTACTTTTACTTTGATCGCGCCAAAAGGGGTTTCCACCTTTTCCTCAATGATATCGGCAAGCATATTCGGATCATAAACCCCGGTGCCGCCAATAATAGCAATAGGTATGCTCATGGTAATCCCTCCGTTTATGTAATAAGTTATAGAAAACACTCTTGCTCTATCATAGCCGATATGCTGGCTATAATTCAATTATACCATGGGATAAGCCAGTCTGACTAAACAATTAGCAACATTATGCAATTAGTGATTTTTTTTGAAATAAAAATAAGGGATAAAAAATAGTCCTTCTCACAACCAAAATTAAAGTTGACTTTATATTCAAATAAAGAGACAATGAAATAGATGAATTCATTATAATCATATGGAAAGGGTGCTCAATATGAATCTTGCTAAACTGACGGCTGCCGGCCAGATTACCGTGCCTATTGAAATACGCCGTCTCCTAAAGCTGAAAGAGGGGGACAAAATCTTATTTATGCAAAATGAAAAAGGGGAAGTCGTTATCAACAATGCTTCTGTTAACGCCATACAAAAAGTGCAGAAGGCGTTTGATGGCGTTGCTGAAAGTCTGGGCAATCCGAGTGAGGACGAGATCCAGTCCTGGGTCGATAAAGTCCGGTATGGGAAGGACGAGCAGCGTTGAGGATTCTCGCAGATACAAACATTCTGATCTCGGCCATGTTTTATCCAGGGTCAAAACCATCCAAAGCGTTGTACCACGTGACCGAAAATCATAATCTTGTCCTCAGTGATCACAATATTGCTGAGTTTCGTAGAATCGCTAGGGATAAATTTTCAGGAAAGCAAGCCGATATCGACCTTTTTTTAATGGAGCTCCCCTATGAACTTGTTCTCGCGCCGGAGAGTCCGCAGAAACTGATAGCCGATCCGAAAGACGCACCGATCCTGAACGCAGCTATTATTGCTGATGTTGACATCATCATCAGTGGCGACAATCACTTTCTATCTCTGAATCTGGAGCGCCCAAAAACCATGAAGGCAGTTGAATATTTGAAATACATCGGAGCGGAGGATTGATTGGATATCCGCTTGCCTTGGTAACTGCCTACTTTTACTTTGATCGCGCTATAAGGGGTATCCGCTTTCCCCAATATTTTACATCATTACTCCCGCACATAGCCACATTGCTCAATAAAATCTTGGCCTTGTTTCGATAATATCCAGTTGATTAATTTCTCCGTGTTTTCATTTTTTAAACCGGCGGTAACGGCATAAGCGTCTATTACAAACGGATAGGCGCCGTTGCGAATGTTCTCAACAGTCGGCTCAATGGCGTTAATAGCTAAAAGCTTAATGTTTTCATTAGGCTTCATCCCGGTTGCAAAATAGCGGAAGGAATAACCTATGGCCGAGGAATAATTTCGATATACGGCTACTTGACTTATGATTTCGCCCATACCGTCGGCATATTCCTCTCCAAGGGGCGGCGGTAAAGGTTTGCCTTGCATAACCCTCGCTAACATAATGGTTTGACTGCCTGAATTATCCGGACGTTGAAAAGGGGTTATCTTCTCATTATTACCGCCAACATCCCGCCAATTAGTGATTCTTTTCTGATAGATGTCCTGTAGCTGCCCTAAGGTTAAACTGTTTACAGGGTTGTCTTTATTGACAAAGAAAACAAAGGCTTCTTTTGCAATCGGCGTTAAAGTAAATGCAACGCCATTTTCTTTTGCCTTTTGGATTTGCTGTTTGGATGGCTGGGCTCCAAAAAAGATATCTATCTCGCCATTGATCAAACGTTCATATGCGCCATTAGTATTGGAGCAGGTTATATATTGCTCCACTGTTTCAGCATCTAGTCCTTTGTATAACGCCTGAGCTGTTGCGGCATAAACGGGATAAGCCGCCGTGGCGCCGTCAAGTTTCGGATAGTTTGCGGCGAATGAAACGGCCGGCGCTTCCTTAGGTTTTGCTAACTGATTGTCATTGAAAAAAGGATGATAAGCATAGAGATCTACCTCATCTGCAACACGTTCAGTATCGTCATAGCCTGCAAGCACCTTTTTATCCCGGTCGAACTGTTGATAACCGGCGACCCCTGACAAACAAATAATTATTAAGCCGTAAGTAATTATTTTTCGATCATAAATTATCTTCTTTTTGCAAATCGCACAGGTAATAATGATCGATAATACGGTAACTGCCATGATACCGGCGTTTATAAGTGGAATTGAGCTATAATCGCCGGCTGCCATGGTTAAGAAGACGTTGATTATAAAAAATGGGATGGTCAGAATAGAATAGACGCCCGAGAATAGGCTGCTGCCAAAGTAATAATGGGATAAACCAAAAACACAAATCCAAACGCCCATATAATAACAGAACACCACAAATATCGGCATAAATATTTGCGAGGCATTTTCAGGCAGTTTAGCAACCCTTGCATACAATACCCAAAAAAGAGCCAATAGGATAATGGGGATTATAATTAACGGAATGCTCAGGGCAGCACCAATTAACTGCCCAATACTTACGATCACCGGGGACAAAAATAACGCTCTCAAGCCCGTCATAATGTAATAGCTTCTAAGATTCACTTTGTTTTTCACTTTCTTCACTTTTGCTCCTTATTCCGCCGCCTTGAAGTTGTAAACCGGCTTGATAACCTTCATGATTTCTACCGTATCGGCAATGTTGGCGACTATCTCATCCATAGGCTTATAGGCAAACGGCGATTCGTCAATGGTCGATTTATTAACGGTAGAAGAATAAATCCCCTCCATTGATTCCTTAAACTGAGACAAGGTGATGGCCCCTTTAGCGGCGCTGCGGCTCATCAGCCGGCCGGCTCCGTGGGGAGCAGACTGGTTCCAGTCCGGATTGCCTTTGCCAATACAAATCAGGCTGCCGTCCCGCATGTTGATGGGGATCAGCACCTGTTCGCCCGCTTTGGCGGAGATCGCGCCTTTGCGCAAAATCATGGTTTCGGTCTCAATGTAATTATGGATGGTCGTAAAGCTGTCCTCTACTGTGAACTTCATCCGCCTGACTATTTCTTTGACCATCGCTTTGCGGTTAAGCAGGGCGTAACGCTGGGTGATTATCATATCGTGAATGTAGTCGTCAAACAGCTTTCCTTCGGCAAAGGCCAGGTTACTGTCTACTTTAAAAATTGTCCGTTTGCGCAGTTCGGTTTCAATCTCTGATGCCCGCCCCTGGGCTTTTAGTGCGGCAATTAACTTGGAGCCGTCATTGCGGCGCTTCGCCAAGTCCTTGGCGGCGGCTTTCTGATAATATTCCGCCACCTGCTTGCCCAAATGGCGGCTGCCGGAGTGGACCACCAGATAAAACCGTCCGTCATCATCTTTGTCCAGTTCAATAAAATGGTTG
>WQUS01000137.1 GCA_009781965.1 Bacillota bacterium
TAGTACCCGTAGCCCAGGCCCGTAAAGTTATTAACCGTAAGCGATTTCTCGAAGAGTATGAGCGCACGGTTAATAACTTTACGGGCCGGCTCGATGCTGATCGGTAACGTGTGACCAGTAACGGACGACGATAATAAATAAGTGGTTCGCTGTAGATTGGGCTTGTCAACGGATAGAAAACATGCTACACTGATGTTAAGTGTAATGTATAAAAAATACAGTTTCACAATACAGTTCCACAATGAGAAATTTTTTTTCCGGCACATGTGCATATATTCACAAAAATCCTGTCCCGAGCCGGATAAAAAATTAACTGGTTTTGAGGCAGGAATCATTGTACTTATGTCTAATTGTTTAAACTGGCCGTCGTTACGATGGCGAATCGCCCCGATTTTAGGCCGCCAGGAGCTTAATTTTGTTATCGTTTTTGTTTTGTTGTCGTATTGCCACCGGATGCCGTTCGGGTGCCGCAGCGCTACTTACATAATTAGTGCGTTTTGGAGGATATAAATCGGGCTGTTTGGTAGCAAAATAAGTAAAAGTAGAAGATTTGGTTTTTGAAGGGGACTATTGTTCTCTTGGTTACAAAATTAAATAAAAAGTAGTAGGAGGGAAAATTATTTATGGCATTACCCAAACCGCATGGTCCGGAAGGAAAACTGAAGCCGCTGTTACTTAACGGCGACGCAAGGGAAGCTGAAATCAAGCGGGCGCAAGCACTGCCCAAAGTGTACATGAGCACCAGAGAAACATCCGATGTATTGATGCTCGGTATCGGCGCTTTTACTCCCCTGAATGGCTTTATGAAGAAAGACGATTATACCGGATGCGTGTTTGACCTCAAATTGACCGACGGCACTATGTGGCCGATGCCAGTAACCCTTTCCATCACCGGCGCTGAAAAAGACGCCGCCGGGATTGCGGTCGGCTCTGACGTGGCTCTGATTGACAAAGAATCAGGCGAACTTTACGCCACCATGAAAGTGGAAGACATCTACACCTACGATAAGGAAGCCGAGTGCAAGGAAGTGTTTACCACCCTGGACGCCGAAGGGCACCCCGGTGTGGCCAGTGTCATGAGCCAGGGCGAATACAACCTGGGCGGTCCGATTAAAGTGCTCAACGAAGGCAAATACCCCAAAAAATATCCCAAGTATTATCTTTATCCGGAAGAAGCCCGCAAGCTCTTTGAGTCCAAAGGCTGGTCCAATGTGGTGGCTTTCCAGACCAGGAACCCCATGCACCGCTCCCACGAGTATCTGTGCAAGTTCGCCATGGAAAGCGGCTTGGTTGACGGCTGCTTTATCCACGCCATCGTGGGCAACCTGAAGCCGGGTGACATCCCGGGTGAAGTGCGCACCAAGTGCTATGAGGTGCTGGTGGAGAATTATTTCCCGCAGGAGTTTATCGCTTTGGGCGTGTATCCCATGGAAATGCGCTATGGCGGACCCCGCGAGGCTCTGTTGCACGCCGTGTTCCGTCAAAACTGGGGCTGCCGCTATCTGATCGTCGGCCGCGACCATGCCGGCGTTGGCGACTACTATGGTCCCTTTGACGCCCAAACCATCTTTAAGAAGCTTTGGCCCGGCGCTCTGGAGTTGGAGCCCATGCTGATTGCCTGGACCTTCTACTGCTACAAGTGCCAGAGCATGGCCAGCCAGCGCACCTGTCCCCACACCGGTCCGGAAGATCGTTGTGTTGTCAGCGGCACCAAGTTCCGCCGCATGATGCAGGATGGCGAGCCGATTCCCATCGAGTTTGGCCGTCCCGAAGTAATGGAAATCCTCCGCGAATATTATCAAACGGCTGAGAAAGTGGAAATTAAAAAAGGCGCTTACGAAGATATTCCGGGAACCAAAAAATAGAATCCACTGTTCGCCCGTTCCGGTTTTTTCCGGGGCGGGCGGCAACCATGTATATGCTTATATTTGGCGTTAACCCCGAACGGATGTTCAGCTGATCGGCAAATTCAAGTTAAAAAAACAAAATTTTCTCCGCTTGAAAAGAAGGAGCCGGATAATTGGCGTCGAAAAGTATACAATATAACTTTAGCTTTTCTTTATCATAACTTTTGTTTATCTTTGGTTAGGGGCCGTTGAGCATAGAGATAATAATCACAAGTTACTTATTGCCGAATTATTTGTTGTATGTTTAGGCGGTCCGGGTTGCGTTGCCAACCGAAAAATTTGCTCAAATTTAGCGGACTATTTGAGGGAGGTGGTTAAAAAAGCTGCCGGTTTGCGCCTATGTCGTACCGGTTGAGCGTGTGTGATGTTGTAGGTATTGAGGGAGAGAAAAGAGTTATGGTTTGATATTCTGTAATTGCTTTGATTCCTCACATGCCGGGTTGCCGGCTGGTTTACTAAAATACTGCCGGCGCTGTGGTAAAAACCTTGTTGATTAAAAATGGGAACGGGAGGTTGAATTAATGCCAACTTTTGTAATGACCGAGAAATGTGACGGTTGCAAGGGTCAGGACAAAACCGCTTGCATGTATGCGTGCCCTAACGACCTGATGGTGCTGGACAAAGATAAAATGAAAGCTTTTAACCGTGATCCTTGGGCTTGCTGGGAGTGCCTCTGCTGCGCCAAGGCTTGCCCGCAGCAGGCGATGGACTTGCGCGGTTATGCCGACTTTGTCCCCATGGGCGCTACTGTAACCCCTCTGAGAGGTTCAGACAGTATCATGTGGACCATTAAATTCCGGGACGGAATGGTTAAACGTTTCAAATTCCCCATCCGGACCACTGAAGAAGGCACCGCGGTGCCCGACGGCGGATTCCCGGCCAATCAAGACAACCTGAATGACCAGAACCTGTGCACTGAGCCGGCTTCCCTGCTGATGGACGCCGTACCGACCATTAAGAAGTAAGGTTGTCCCAAATTATGGTAAGCAAGAACTTTACGGAGGAGGTTAATTATAAATGCCTATGAATTTTGAAACTGTTGAAGTTACCACTGATTTTCTTATCGTGGGCGGCGGCATGGCGTCCTGCGGGGCAGCCGTTGAAGCAGCTTATTGGGCCAAGAAAAACGGTTTGAAAGTCACCTTGGTAGACAAAGCCGCGATGGATCGTTCAGGCGCTGTGGCTATGGGCCTTTCCGCCATTAACCAGTATGTTGGTGTGGGCAAAGGCAAAAACACAGTGATGGATTATGTTGAGTATGTTAAGCAAGATATGATGGGCATGGCCCGTGACGACTTAGTTTATAATATTGCCCGCCACGTTGACGGCAGCGTACACCTGTTTGAAAAATGGGGTCTGCCCATTTGGAAAGACGACAAGGGCGAATACGTCAATGAAGGTCGTTGGCAGCTCATGATCAACGGTGAATCCTACAAGATTATCGTTGCTGAAGCCGCTAAGAATGCTCTGGGCGTGGACAACATTTACGAGCGTATTTTCATCATTGAGCCTCTGATGGACGGCGATAGAATTGCCGGTGCCGTGGGCTTCAGTGTGCGTGAAAATAAATTTTATGTCTTCAAAGCCAAAGCCGTTCTGGCCGCCATGGGCGGTGCGGTAGGCGTATTTAAGCCCCGCTCCACCGGTGAAGGTCTCGGCCGTTCCTGGTATCCTCCGTTCAGCACCGGTTCCAGCGCGTACTTTACCATTCGCGCCGGCGCTGAAATGACCTGTCAGGAAGTCCGCTTTATTCCGGTCCGCTTTAAAGACGCTTACGGCCCGGTGGGCGCTTGGTTCCTGCTCTTTAAATCCAGAGCGATCAGCGCCATTGGCGGCGAGTATATGGTCGAGCGTAAGGACGAGCTGCAAAACTGGGCTCCCTACGGCCTGGTGAAGCCGATTCCGGCCAACCTGCGTAACTACCTGGGCATGCAGGATGTCAGCGAAGGCAAAGGCCCCCTGATGATGATGACCCATGAAGCCATTGCTAATCTGGCTGAAGCTTATAAAGATGATGAGAAAGCCTTCAAGAAGAAAATGAAGGAATTAGAATCCGAAGCTTGGGAAGACTTCCTGGATATGACTATTGCTCAGGCTTTACTGTGGGCGGCTACCAACACCCAGCCTGAAGAGAAGCCTTCGGAAATCGCCGCTGCCGAGCCTTATTTCATCGGTTCTCACTCCGGTGGTTCAGGCGCTTGGGTTTCCGGCCCCGAGGACATTGCTCCGGCAGAATATTTCTGGGGTTATGCCAACATGACTACTGTTAAGGGTCTGTTTGCCGCCGGCGACGCTTCCGGCGCTTCCAGCCACAAGTTCTCCTCCGGCTCCCACGCGGAAGGTCGTATTGCCGCTAAAGCAGCCATTAAGTACATCGTGGAGAATAACACCCAGCCCGCCGTGGATATGGCCAAGGTAGAAGAACTGAAAACCAAGGCTTACGCGCCGCTGGAACTGTTCGAAGCCAATAAAGGCTTCACTACCGATCCGGAAGTAAACCCGGCTTACATCAAGCCCAAGATGTTCATGTTCCGTCTGCAGAAACTGATGGACGAGTATGTCGGCGGTGTGACTGCTAACTTCAGCACCAACAAGCCCAGCTTGGACAGAGCCATGGAACTGTTGGCCTTCCTGAAGGAAGATGCCGACAAACTGGCTGCCGCAGACCTGCACGAATTGATGAGATGCTGGGAGAACATCCACCGGATGTGGCAGGCCGAAGCTCACGTACGCACAGTGATGTTCCGTGAAGAAACCCGTTGGCCCGGTTACTACTTCCGCGCCGATTATCCGAAGATGGACGAGAAAAACTGGCTTTGCTTTGTGAACCTGAAGTGGGATCCTGCCAATGGTCAGTGGGATGTATTTAAGAAGCCAATGATCCGTCTGTAAGATTAACAGTCGTACAATCGATCTCTTCCCACTTGAAGCAGCGGGCGAGATCTGGTAACTAATTGCATTGTGCCCATAATCACGGCGCAAGAGCCTGTGGCTTCTGCCACGGGCTCAATGCATAGTTACGATATCAGATGCAGCCCTGGCTGGTGCTCACACGTGGGGATTGGGCGTTAATTTAGAATCGGACCTTATACCAGGCGTCCTTACGGGTTGCCTGGAGTTTTTTTTAATACTGATTAGATCATAATAGGATGGTATAATAGGCTGATAGGAAATCTGTTATTTACTGGTTACAGGTCTGGAATATGTTTGATTTGCCGGTGAACTGGCAAGCATAAAAATATACACGGGGGAATGGCGTGGTGAAAAATTATGGCAAATAAAAGTATACTGGTTGTGGGGGGAGGAATCAGCGGTATTACCGCTGCCCTGGAAGCTGCCGAAGCGGGCTGTGAAGTATATATCGTGGAAAAGAACGCCTACCTGGGCGGCAGAGTAACGCAAATTAACCAGTATTTCCCGAAATTATGTCCGCCGAACTGCGGTTTGGAGATTAATTTTCAAAGGATTAGAAACAACCCGCGGATCAATTTCTTTACGCTGGCTGAAGTGGAGAATATTTCCGGACAGGAAGGCAATTTTGACGTCACGGTGAAGGTTAATCCCCGTTACGTGAACGATAATTGCACCGCCTGCGGTAAATGTGTGGAGGTTTGCCCGGCGGAAATCGACAATCCCTTTAACTACGGCATGAATAAAACGAAAGCGATTCACTTGCCCCACGAGTTTGCTTTTCCCATGCAGTATGCAATTGAGGCCGACGCCTGCAAAGAAGCCGGCTGCCCGGGCAAGTGCGCCGAGGTTTGCGGCTACAAGGCCATTGAGCTCGACATGCAGCCCAAAACTATGAAATTGAACGTCGGTTCCATTGTCTGGGCCGCCGGCTGGGCCCCTTATGACGCCGCCAAGTTAAGCTATTATGGCTTTGGCCGGTTCAAAGACGTAATACCCACCGTAATGATGGAACGTTTGGCCGCTAAAAATGGTCCCACCGGCGGTAAAATCATTCG
>WQUS01000138.1 GCA_009781965.1 Bacillota bacterium
CTTTTACCAACACTTACCTACCGCTAAGCCAATTTGCCGCCAACATCGCCATGGCGGCGGAAACAGAGGACATCGTCGGCATTTCCGTGTCCACCAGACCGGCTTGCTTAAACGAGCAACACTTGGATATTCTTACCGAAGCGGCGCGGCGATGCTGCCTCGACATCGACATTGAGCTGGGACTGCAAACGGTCAACTATCATACTTTGAAAAAAATAAACCGGGGACATACCCTGGCCGAGTTTCTGGATGCCGTACAGCGGGTACATAGCCGGCAGTTTGAAATTTGCGCCCACCTGATTCTGAACCTGCCCGGAGACAGTAAAGACGACGTCATTGAAAACGCCAAAATCATTTCTGCCTTGGGTATCCGCTATGTTAAGCTGCATTCTCTGTATGTGGCGCCCGGTACGGTACTGGGCGACATGTACCAAAGGGGCGAATTGCATCTGGGCGATTGGGAAGAATATGTGCGCAGCATCATTTCCTTTCTTGAATACCTGGATCCGGCAGTGGTCATTCAGCGTTTAGTGGGCAAGGGACCGCGGGAAGCTCTTTTTTGTAACTGGGGCCTCAGCTGGTGGAAAGTTAAAACCGAACTGGAACATCTGATGGAGGTAGAAGATACCTGGCAGGGAAAAAAATTCAACTATTTGGGCGGCAAACTGGTCGACAAAGCGTTTAATCAAGGCCCTAGATAAAAAATAGCGGCGGATTACTGTCCAATAACGCCTTGAGTACCTGTTCGACTCTATCGTCGATAACCTGGTAAAACACTTCCGTTCCGTTGCGTACCCCACCCACAATGCCTTGGGAACGTAGTATCGCCAGCTGCTGAGAAACCGTGGATTGGGGCAGATTTAAGCAATCCTTTATTTTACTTACATTGCAGGGGCCGCTCAGCAAACCGGCTACAATACATAAACGGGTGGGATGAGCCAAAGCTTTAAGTAATTTTGCTGGGTTTTCATATTTATGCGTCTCGCTCAACAAGCAACACTCCCAATTCCCTTTCGAAAAGTAATATAATATAAATATTATGGCTTGGACAATAGGATTTTATAATTATTCCTCCCAAAAAGAATCAATAAAATTATAGCAATTAAAAAAACGTTCCCTAACCGCTGCAGATAAGTTTTGTATACCCATATCCTATAATACCACATTACAAGGGGGAGATGTATTGTTTGCGCAAACCCACGTCTATTTTGCCGAAGCCATATTAGGCCGCCGCTCTGACGCGATCACTTTGGGCAGTATATTTCCCGACATTATGACCGGCGCCGGCGTTGAACATGGCCGGGCGCACAGCCTGGGGCTTGAATTGCTCAGGATGTTCACGGACAGTGAAGAGCTCACCGATTTTGCCCTGGCCGCCATTACCCACGGCATTTCCCCCCAAGGCCTGGATTACTTCGGCGATGAAAAATACCCCGGCTTTGAGCGGGGCTATTGCTTTGAAAAAGGACGGCCACTGGTGCGGCAAACCATTGCCGCCTGCAATTTACCTGAAAATATGGGTTTATGGAAAGCGCACAACATTGTGGAAATGGGTATCGAGACGAAAATAAGCCGCCTGGATCAATACGGCCAAGTACTGCGCCGGGCCTTTAACAACCAGGCCCTGATTGACCGCCTGATTGCCGCGCTGTCCGACCTTACCGGCGACAGCGAACGTTTAAAAAAACGCATCCTCGCTTTTCCCGGCTATATAGGAGTACAGCAAGCCACCCCCGCATCTATGGCCCAAATCTATTGCATCCAAATGTATACTAAACACCAAATCAACATCAATACCGACCAAGTAACGGAGCTGATCGCAATCGCCGCCGACGCGGTGGAAAACGACCTGGCCGATTTCTTCCATCTGACCAGACAGCAGGTCCAAAAAGAAATAAATACCCTCCTCAACACCTAATTGTCATAATAAAGACAGGCTCTTAATATAATCCCTACAGATATCCATGCAGACAACCTTGACCCCGGAGGGGGCGCCATGAATAAATTAAATGATTATTTTAACCGTGTTGACTCTCTGGCCAACAGGTACCTGGCGGTCGGGGAACTGCCGACAGTGGCTTTGGCGGGACCCTATAACAGCGGCAAGTCAACCATGATCAACAGCTTGCTGGAGCAGGACATCTCTCCGGTGGATATCCTGCCGGCCACCAGTTTACCGGTTATTTTCAGCTACGGCGAACTGTTTTCCGTTACCGCCCGGTTAACCGACGGCCGGGTTAAAGCTTTAAGCAGCGCGGCGTTCCGCTCGTTGCCGCAAAGTAAAGCAACCTTTGCCAAACAGGCGTCGACAGTAGAAATTGCCTTAAATCACACCCTGCTGCGCAAAATGCGCCTGCTGGACACTCCCGGTTTCGACGCCGCTGACGCTGCTGGCGCTGCCGACGCTGATGTGCCATCCGCTCAGCTTGCAGCGGCGGACCACATTATCTATTTGCTGCACCAACGTGGACCTGGCGAGGCGGACAGGAAATTCATTGGCCGGTTGATGGCGCTCAAAGGAGTCGCTCAGCTCTCTTTCTGGATTAATCGTAACCTGGGCTGTTTTGACGGTACCTCCCTGACCGAATCCCGCCGGGTACTGAGGGAAGTTTGCGCCCGGGAAGTGCCGGTGTATGTCACCGACACCAGGGATCGGGAAGCGGTGCAACGATTCCGTTTGTTCATCCGGGCCAGAGCCGCCGAAACAGTAATTAACCTGGTCAGCGGCAAACTGGATGAATTGGACCGCCGGATACCAACGTTAACCGCCGCTTCTTTGCGGGAATCGAACGACATCCCTTTTCTGCTTCGCTTTTGGGAAGCCGGCCAAACCGCCGCCGAAGTCATACAGGGTAATACGATAATCCATACTTTACCCCTGGTGGCCAAGCAAATTAATGACGCCGCAGCCAATTTCAGCGACCGGGAAGAAACGTCGCCGGCCGGCGCCAACCTTTACCGGACCAAAACCAAACTGCCCGATCCGGTCGCGCTCAGGGACAGCATGAAATCACTGCTTAACAGAGCCGCTAACGATCCGTCGCTGCAATCCGCCAAGGAAACTATCGCTTTGCTGCGAACGTTGGTCCGGGAATTAACTGCAGAAAAATACCTGGTTACCGCCGCCGGCGGCTTTTCCACTGGCAAAACCACCTTTTTCAACGCCCTGCTGGGTGAAAGCCTGTTGCCGGCCAAAAACAGGCCCACCACATTTACCCTGACCAGGCTTCGGCACGGCGACCATAAAAAGGCGGTCATTAAATTTGCCAGCCGTGTCGCCATTGCCACCCATTGGGTGGAAAACAAACAGGCCGTACTTTGCCGTCATGAATTGGAAGTGCTTGAATCATGGCTGACCGATCCCAAGTTGCGCGGCAAAATTAAGCAGCTGGAAAAAACAAAAAATGGCGTCTGCTCCGTAATCAGCCCAAAAGAACTGCTCGCCGAGCTGGAAAAGCTCAAGGAAACCTTCGCCCGGGTTAAACGGCGTTCTCCCAAAGGCCGCAAACCGTGGCAATCATTATTTAAGCGCATTCCCCTGGCCAGTTTGTACCGGGGCGGACTGGCCGACAGTTATGTGGTGTATTTTCCGCACCTGCACAACATCGAACTTGATTTAACCAGCCCAGCCGGCCTACTGGAGTTGGAACAGACAGTCAGTTCCCATCAAGCCCTGCGGGTGGAGGAAATTGAAATCAGCCACCCCGCCGAGATATTGCGTAGCGCCGATTTTTTGGACACACCCGGTCTGGACTCGGTTTACCACCGGCACCGGGAAATCACCACCCGCCACCTGGCGGACGCAGACTGTTTTTTGTTCTTTATGAACGGCAAACACATCCTGACTAAACCGGACCTGGGCGTCTACAACCTTATTTTCGAGACCCTCAGCGCCTCCGCCGCCGCTAGAGATAAGCTTTATATCATTGTTAATTTTGCCGATACCCTGAGCGAAGGGGAAAAAGAACGGGTGCGTAATTACCTGGATACCAACCTGACCGACTGCCGGGACAGGCCGAACCAAAGCAAAATTTATCTGTTTTCCGCCCTGGAGGCTCTTACCGGCAAGGACAAACAGCTTTTAAACCGTTTAACCGCTGATTTGCAGGCGCACATCTGGGCCTCACGCTGCACCGACCAATACTTGGAGGTGCTCCGGCGGGCCAAGTCAGCCCTGGCCGGCCTGGCGGAAGAAACAACATCCGTCCTTCCCCCTTCGTCTCAGCCCAACGGTCACTTGCAGCAAGATCTGGCAGTGGTCACGCGCGCCAAAGGTACGCTTACCTTGCGGACGCCCAAGGACCATACCGGGTTGCCGCCGGCTAAAGTCGCGGCCCAATACGCCCGTGCGCTGGAGAATCTGGAAAAAGAAATGCTTGCCCAGGGAGGGAAAACCAATGGAAAACGCCAGGGCGCTAGATGAGCGGTTAAAAAAAATCATCACCGCGGTAAGCAACAGCACCGGCGCGGAAATCAAGCGCGAACTGATACCGGAGCTTACCGCAGCGTTTGGCGAGCAACAAAACAGGAACATCCACAGTTTTTTAGAGTCCTTTAATCAAGCCCTGAAGAAGATTTGAACCACAGTAAATTAGGCAAACTTGTGCAAATTAAAAAATGGAGGTATCATTATGCCGCAAAACGATGCACTGCAGGACATCCTCGGCGATATTTTAAAGGGGCTGCAGGATAAATTCGTCCGGCCGGTATTGAATGAAAACAACCGGCTGTTAGTAGCGTTGGAGGAAATGAAAAGAGCGGATCAAACCGGATTAGAAGATTTAAAGGACCGGGTAGTCCGGCTGGAACAAAAAATTGACGACATTCCCCTGCTGGTCCTGACTTCCATCAGAGACGCTATCGACCAAGCCTCGGGGGGTGTTTCCGATGGGTAAGCTTTGCGAGATGACCTTGGAAGAAAGCAACCCCGAACTGACCGATTCCCTGGCCCGTTCTTTTAAAGACGGGCTGATTCTGCCGGCCGAGCGCCAATTCAAACGGCTGGAAACAGTGCTTGCCTCTCTAAAGGAACACCTGGAGGCTGATTCTTCGGCAAGAGAAAAAGAGTTGGACCGGCTGAAAAAAATGTTCCGGTTGAGCAATTACATCTCACTGCTGTCCCTGGCGGGAATAATAACTTTACTGACGGTATTGTTCTTTTGGTATTGAGCGGTATAATATCTGTATCACACGATCTAAGAGGTGCCACATTGAACAACATCCGTCATGTCAACGACGCTCTGCGCAGCTTGACCATTTTTCGCAATCTGCTTGACAATCCCATAGTCAAGTGCTATATGGAGCACCTGGCTGCGCTGGCCGTTCTCCCGGGTACGGTTCATCCCGCTCATACTTACGCCATGCTTTTCAACTTGCTGGCCGATACCGAAAACACCATGGCCGGGGCGGACCCCTGGCAAAATCATTTGCTGGATCTGATCCTGGACGATGATAACCCTTTTAGCCGGGCGGCTTTTGCGCCTGGCCAATCTTTTACCGCCCTTTTGCCTGCCGTTAAAAGGGATCTAGCCATTCTCCGCCTGGCCTTTGACGCAAATGGGGCAGCACTCCTGGAAGACACCGCCCGGCAGCTGGTCGAACGCCAGCCGGCAGCCTTACCACAAGGAGCGCTGCCCCATTTAGCGGCGCCAACTGCGGCGCCGGACAAGCCAAACCCCATTACCGCCCGGCGGCTGGAGTTTAAAGAACAGTTGGCCGCCGCGGCAAACTGGGACGAACTTGCCCTGCCCCTGGCCGACCATTACGCTCAATACGGCTGCGGCATTTTAGCGCGTTATGAGGCCTACAAATGGCAGGACGGCGGGCTAACCGGCGTCAGTCGTCCCG